>CAZRGY010000121.1:0-6586 GCA_964599715.1 uncultured Verrucomicrobiota bacterium
AGGCACCAGTGCCAATTATTCGGCGCTGCTGCAAAACTATGTCGGTGGCAACATGACCCGTGGCCAGTTCAGTTGGAGCGTCGTCGTGGCCCCGGTCATCGAAGACACGGCCACCCGCGCTGCACCATGGAAGATGTTCAAATGTCCGGCTGATAAAAACCCAAACCCTATCGCCACCGGAGGCAATGGCTTGCAGAGCTACCGCGCCAGCATGTCCTACCATATGCCGATGGCCGACTATCGCGCTGGCTGGTCCAGCGAATGGCCGATCTCCCCGGCCAGCAAGACCGGCGTGGGCATCATGGTGATCAACTCCACCTCAGCCGGAAACCGTCCGCCAGGCTGGACGCCGAACGGTAATACTGGTGACACTTGGCCCAACACCAAGATCTCCAATATCCCCGCGGTTCGCACGGCCATGGTGCTCGCCAGCCAGGACACAATCGGCATCACCGAGCAGATCGACCCCAATGTGATGTTCGGCCAAGGTAATCGTCGCCCCATCTTCTCCCCAGGTGGCAATGGCACAAAGGATGATGGTAATGCCAATGGTCGCCCCGGTCATTTCACCGGCGGTGGAGCCACTAACGATGACACCTTGCACGGCAAAGAAATGGTCAACTACCTCTTCGTGGACGGCCACGCGGAAACCCTGAACTTCCGCAAGACCGTCACGAACAATGTGACGGATCAGCAATCCAGATACTGGACCATCAACGCCAAGGACTAAGTCCGCACCTTCATTTCACCTCACAAACCGTGAAGCCTTGGCTTCACGGTTTTTTGTGTCTGCCCGAAGAATCCCCCATCACTTTTTACCTATTTCCTAAGAGTCTGATTTCCGCTTCACTCCCGGGCATGTCTCGACTTGATCTCACGCGGATGCCAGACACTGACCCGACTTTCATCTATCGCCAACGCGATGGTCTCTACGGAGTTGACTTGCTCACTGCAGCGATCGCCCGACTTGATTTCTTTACCTGGCTGGCTGCCAATCCATCTGACTTGGGCGGCATCTGTGCCGGTTGCGGTTTTAAGGAGCGTCCGACGGATGTGATGCTCACCCTCTTCACCGCCATGGGACTGGTGGAACTGCGGGAAGGTAAATTTCATGTGAGCGCCGCCGCCGCCGAGCATCTCGTCAGTGGTTCTCCGTTCAATCTGGCCCCTTACTATGCCTCACTGAAGGAGCGCCCCATCGCCAAGGATTACGAGAATGTGTTGCGCACCGGCAAGACGGCGAACTGGTCCAGTTTGAAAGACGAGAAAGCGTGGGCGCAGGCGATGGAGACGGAGCCATTCGCCAGCCAGTTCACGGCGGCGATGGATTGCCGCGGATTCTATCTCGGGCCAGCCATGGCCAAAGCCATCAAGGCCAAGCCTTATAGCAAGCTGCTGGATCTGGGCGGCGGCTCGGGCATCTATGCCTGTGCGCTAACGGCCAATCACCCCCATCTCCGCGCAACAGTCATGGACAAACCACCCGTGGACAAGCTCGCCCGAAAACTGGTAGCAGAACGCGGCTATGAGGATCGTGTGAATGTGGTGGCTGGCGATATGTTTAAGGCGGAGAATCTGCCCACCGATTGTGATCTCCATCTTTACTCAAATGTGCTGCATGACTGGGATTTCCCCGAGGTGCGCAAGCTGCTCGCCAATTCTTTTGCCGCACTGAAGCCGGGCGGCATGCTGATCGTCCACGACGCACACATCGACGAAGACAAATCCGGCCCCCTGACGGTGGCCCAGTATTCCTCACTGCTCATGCACTCAACAGAAGGCAAGTGCTACTCGCTCGGCGAGATGCGCACACTACTAACCGAAGCCGGCTTCAAAGACATGCAATACCAGCCTACGGCCGCTGATCGTAGCATCGTCACCGCCCGAAAAGCCTGACCTATCCTTCGCTTATATCATTTCCTTTTATTGGCATATGAAATAGCCTTGGCTGGTAGGATATGCAGCAAGTCCCACGCGAAACGATTGAGGCTGTCTGGGAACAACAGGCAGAATACTCCGAAGAGGAATGGAGCCAATGGGTGGACCGGTTCGCCCAGGAGCAGCCGTCCTTGATCGTTTATCTGGGGGCAGCCGATCAGGCAGTGCGTGATGCCGAGGATGAAGGCAGCGAACTGATGCCCTTGGCGGCGTTGATCTATGACTCTCTCCGGTCCCGCTTTTCCCTGCCAGTGATAGATCCTGAGACGATTGAAGTGGCGGAAGATACGAACATCGCCCTGTTACGCAGTCTCGATAATGCCTCCGAGGCAGAGCATCACGCCGTGGTGGAAAGTCTGGTGAACAATTATCCGCAATCCCCCATGATCGCCTTTATCATGGAACGGTTGATGGAAGGGAATGAGGATACGCCCGAGCTGGCTCCCGATCACATAGGTATGGAGTTGCTCTATTTGAAAACGATGATCGACGCCTTGACGGCTCAAACGGCCAGCTAATGCTCCGTCGTTACGGCTTCTCTTCTGTTTTGGCCTGCTCCTCCTGCAAGCGGGCACGCGCGCGCGGCAGATATGTTTCGGTCACGTCATTACCGTAATTCCGGAAGGCCCAAGACTTCTCAAAGTAGCGGATCGCTTCCTGATATTCTGCCATCTCGAAATAGCACCAACCGAGAAGAGCCAGGGTGTAATAATCCTTTGGATTCAGGCGATCGGCCTCAATCAAGAACGGTTTAGCGTTCGCGTTTTCCCCCAGCCAGATATGAGTCATACCTTGCCGAAGCGGGATATACGAATCGTGCGGATCCAGTTTGGCGGCACGGGCGAACCATTGCAAAGCCGTGCGTCCGAATTTTTCATAGCCATCTTTTGCCTCCAGACTGAGCGTCCGAAAATGCTCGCCGATATCATAGGTGGTCAAAGCATTACGAGGTTCTACCACCAACGCTTGCTCCAGCAAGGTTAGATACTCCGGTGAATCGAATCCCGCTTTGTGCGCTTGGGAGAGCAGCTTGATTTCCTTGGAGCGTTTGGTGGCATGCAGGCCGAACCAGGTCGCCAGCACCAGACTCAGGACCGTCAAGATCACTTTGCCTCCCATATGGGGACGCCACCACCACCGGGAGTTATCCGCTCGCCACGCCACCGCCATCAGCCCCAGGAAAAAGACCACCAGCATCGCGTAGGCGGGTATGTGGAAATTATAATCAAAGAAGGCGTGGACGAGTGAAGCCGTGACACCAGAAGCAGCCCCCAACAGCAAGGCCAGCCGGTTACTCCGGGCGCCATCGAGATCAGAGGCATTCCGGCGCAAGCCTTTCAAGCCATATCGAAAAGCGAACTCCGCCGCACCGATGGCGACCACGACGAGCAAGGCTCCCACAAGACCATAATCTGCCAAGGTGTTCAGATACTCGTTGTGGACGAAGTAGGGCTTCCGCTGTTGCAGGATATCCGGACGATATTGTGGAAAAACCGCATCGTAATGACCCGGCCCCACACCCAACCACATATGGTCCCGCCACATCTCCTCGGCGGCCTGCCAAAGAAGGACGCGAGCGTCCTCGCCAACCACCACACTTTGCAAGTTCTCAAAGCGCTTCTGGGCCAAGGTGACCTGGCTGATCACCATAAAAGAACCCAACAACAGGACCGCCAACATGATAAGGGCAGGCATCCGAAACGGCTTCTGCCGCACCAGCAAAAAAATCAAGGCCAACAAACCGCCGGCAGCGGCCAGCAAACCGCCGCGCGAAGCCGAAACAGCCAATCCCACCACGAACATCAGCGCCGCATAGCCCGCCAGGAAACGCGTGGTGACACTCACCCGGGCAGCCAGAACGATCGCCACCATCATCGGCAACAGCACGGCTAAGTAACCGGCAAAGTTGTTCGGATTGATGAACGTTCCCGAGCCGCGCCGCGCATAGATCGCGGGCCGCTGGAAATGCCACACCATGGTGTTGCTCGAGAAGTATTGGTAAGCAGCATAGAGGCTGCTGCCCACTGCCACTGTGACCAAGACGATCAGAAGCACCTGGCTGTGCTGGGTACGGAACACATGAAAGGTGAGCAGTATGAAGAACACTGCGTAAAGCATGACACGGGTCCATTCATCCTCAGCCAGATAATGGATGTCAGCAGTGGCAAAACGCAGGCTGACGTAGGCGACAAAAGCCAGCACCGCCCAAAGCACGGGCGAGAGGTGGAAGGTTGGCTTTTCATGCATCCACAAGCGCACTACCGACAAGCCCAAGGCTGCGACCATGAGCAGCTCGATGATGGCAAAGTCCACCCCCCGTACGCCGCCAGTCGCCAGCACGGCAAAAGCGGCCATCGCTGCCATGACCGCCAGCAGCGCCCACTCAATTCCCCTTGGACCACGTTCTTCCGACATTATCCGACGGATGCTGCGGGGCGAAAGGCACTTCGGCAAGACCTTTGGGGACGGAAAACGCTATCCACCCCTTGCTTAACCGGCATCTTACTGAAATCAGGTTAAATGGTTTCCTGCCGGTCTTCGTCTTACTCGCAGGGCTCTACCCGGCTTTTCCGGCTGGCGACGGAGACGAATCACCGCTTTAATACCCACAATATGAACCGCTTATCGCGAGTAATGGCCTTTTTCCGGCCAGACATGCCTCGGGTAGCCCTGTCCTTGGGGCTGCTGGTGCTCGCGATCGGGGCCAACCTGCTAAAGCCCTGGCCAGTTGCCCTGCTGGCAGATAGCGTACTGGGCGATAAACCCCTGCCGGGCTGGCTGTCTGTACAAGCCCTGGCCGACAACAAAACCGCCCTGCTGACCTTCCTCGGCATCAGTGTGCTAGTCTTGCACGCCGTGTATGGGGGGCTGAAGGCGTTGCAAAACTATTGGGTCATCAGCACGGGACTCTACGGTCTGGCCAGGGTCCGGGAAGCCGTCTATCAACGCCTGCTCCAGCTCTCGCAGCGCTATCATCAAAGCAAGCCCAGTGGCGATACCCTTTATCGCGCCACGTGGGACACCTATGCATTCCAGACCTTGTTCCAGCAGGGCATGATGACCTTTGTGGAGGCGAGCATCACTTTGGTGCTGATGGTGATCATCATGATGCAGATGGATTTCGTGCTGACGATCTATGCCCTGCTAATCATGCCGCTGCTGGTCATCTCCATCCGCGTCTTCAGCAAGGTGATGAATCAGAAAGGGGCCGCGGCGCAGCAGGCGGACAGTCAGGTGGCAGCCCATCTGCAACAAAGCCTGGCGAACCTGCCCCTCATCCAGAGCCACACCACCGAACCGCGTGAAGGCGAGCAATTCCTCAAGCTCACGCAGGAAGCCCGATCTCAGCGTATGGGACAGCATACGTGGGAGATCCTCTACGGACTTGGCGTAGCACTCGTCTTTGGTATCGGCACGGCCTTGATCGTCTGGCTGGGTGGCGAGCGGGTATTGGAAGGCAAGATCACCATCGGCGACCTGCTCGTGTTCCTCGCGTATCTCGCGATGCTTTACGAGCCACTCAACCAGCTCTCCCACGTCGGAGCCACAGTCTCCACAGCGAGTGCCAGTGCCCAGCGCGTATTTGAACTGCTGGATGCACCCGATGTGCTCCCGGAAAAATTCGATGCCCGTGAGGTGGTTACGGAAGAACCGACCGAGACGGCCCAGAAGGTTGGATGGGGACCATTAGTCGTTAAGGGCGAATTGGAATTTGAGCAAACCTGCTTTTCCTATGTCAGCGGCCATCCCATCTTGAAAGACCTGAACTTCAAGGTGAAAGCCGGTGAATCAGCCGCCATCGTAGGCCCTAGCGGAGCGGGCAAGAGCACGATGCTGCAACTGGTCACGCGCTTCTTCGATCCCACCTCAGGCAAAATCTTACTGGATGGCGTGGACCTGCGAAACCTGAAGCTGGCCGACCTCCGCCGCAACATCGCCTTCGTGTTGCAAGAGCCCTTGCTGCTACCCACCACTATCGCGGAAAACATCGCTTACGGCCTGCCCGCAGCCACTCGCGAGGAGATCGAGGCATCCGCCAAAGCCGCCTATGCTGATGAGTTCATCCGCAAGCTGCCGCAAGGATACGATACCGTTGTCGGTGAAGGCGCCGCCCGCCTGAGCGTGGGTGAGAAACAGCGGCTCAATCTCGCGCGCGCCTTCCTGAAAGATGCGCCCATCCTCTTGCTCGACGAGCCGACGAGTTCCCTTGATGCCGAAAACGAAAACCTCATCGCTGCCAGTCTGGAACAGTTGCGCAAAGGCCGCACCACACTGGTCGTCGCTCATCGACTGAACACCATCCGCAACGTGGACCACATCATCGTGATCCAAGACGGAACGCTCATCGAAGAAGGCCAACCCGAAGAATTGATGGGCCGCCAAGGCTACATCGCCCAGCATTGGGGGAAGGTTTAACCCTCAGTCCCCTTTACTCGAGGCATCGCCATTTTGCCGGGTAACGCTTGCATCATAGGCTTTCCGATGATGTTCAGCATGACTGTGAGCCAGCCAAAGTATCCCAGCGAGTAGGGCGACAAGGATTAGTAGCACTACGAACCAAGGACTGGAGTGAAATGGTGGTTTACGATTCATACCTACACCCCGCGATACTCCATCCAGTAGATCCAATGCTCAACCCATTGCGGCC
>CAZRGY010000121.1:6596-8431 GCA_964599715.1 uncultured Verrucomicrobiota bacterium
TTGAGTTTCATGCTGAAGGGAAAAAGGGCTCATGACCGGACCAAAGAACATCTACCATGACTTTGAATAAAATAGAAGATGCTTGCCATGCTGGTGCAACCAAGAACCAATCTTAGCCAGAAGTTGGCAGCTTTATTTCGAATCGATCTGGCCCAGCAATCAGACGCCTAGTAATCGCAGCAAGCGAGGGGTAAAAGTCTCATCGAAAACAAGGTAGCAAGAAGCCAACAAGCTGAAAGCAATGCCAAGGATGGATGACTCTGCTGGTTTAGTTGCACTTTAATTGATGCTAAAAATAAAACTAGTTCGTTGCCACTGCAAAGAAACTTGGAGTTAGAATTTAGCCCTGCACCAAGGCAAGTTATTAGTGGCAAACCAAATTACGACTTGCATAGAAAAGTCGGTTGCGAATAATTGCCCTGCAAGGAAGCATCAGCCTGATTACCTGCTGGAGCCTTGGAAGGTTTCCTAAAATCGCAGGCGTTGTTCTCAGGCTGTAATTCATCCTAAAACCGAAACAACATGAACAAAGCCTTATTTTGTTTGAGTGCTGGGCTAATCTTCTTTTTTACTGGCTGCGCCGCGCCGCTTCAATCTGCAGATTCGATTGACGCCGCAACCTCAGCAGCAAAGACAGAAATCACCCGGGACAACTTCAAGAAGATCACTACGGCTGATAGCATGTCGATCCGCTACTTCAATTCGACAACCTCGGTCGATTTTTCCAATTACTGGCTAGAAGCCAGACTCCATGACGGAGCCATCGAGCCGGTTTACGTGGTGGTCATCGAAACGGTCCGATCAAGCAGCCGGAGCTGGGCACATTGGCGGGAGGCCTTTGACGCGAACGGCAATAAATTCCCATTGAACAACGAATCAATTGACGTAAAAGATACGGCACCGCTAATAGACAAGCACGCGCTAAAAGAAATATATTCCGCTGAAGTGACTAGGGATTACCTCGACCAGTTCATAGCAAAACCAGTCGCTTGGAGAATCTACGGGCAAAAAGGCGAGGAAACGTTCACCATGCGGACCAAATTGATCGAAGGCTTCCTTATGAAATGCGACGAGGCTTTAATCTCCAAGGTGAAGGCAAAATCTAACGCAGGACTTTAGTCGGGCTACGGAACATCCTTAAGACTGAAACGACCAGTGCTGGACCAGCACTGGTTTTTTTATTGCTTCTAACGGAAGCTATATTAGCCCCAACGGAGGGAGACGAAATATCCTAAAGAGGGAGCTGCTGTGGCTGGTTGTTCCCTGCGGGAAATTGTCAACCACAGCTTATGGTTCAGGCACCGTTACCGGGGAACTTAGGACGCGATAGAACTTCTTTCCTCCCGTGAGACCTGCTTCGTCGTATGTATCCACGATGTCCCCCGTTCCCACCACAGGAGGCAGACAGTCACGCCAGACGACCAAGTCTTCCGAGGTCTGAACCTGATATTGCAGCCCGTCAGCAGCAAGCCAGGAAAGCTTCAATCGGCCATCGGGTTGCAAACGCGGGCTCAGACTGAAAACCATCTCATCATCGTCCACCCGATAGATGCCACCGCCAACGATGTGAGCTTCCGAAGTGTTGCCCGGGCCCGTCTGTAAATAGATCGTGGTCCCATAGTTCGACACGTAGAGCCGTCCATCTTCACCTTCACCAATGGCCACGACATCGAAGGGATAATCCTTGGGTGGCTCACCGAAAGCACCGCCCAAGGGATTAAGTGGATCTAGAAAATGGGGGCGGGCTAGCGATACACTGACAACGCCTGCGTCTGAGTGTTTCACCGCAAACAGATATCCGCTACGGTCACCGCAGAAGTAGCGGCCCTGCATCC
>CAZRGY010000121.1:8441-9912 GCA_964599715.1 uncultured Verrucomicrobiota bacterium
GAACGGGCCACGATACGGCAGTGCCCCAACAGTCGAGATGGTGACATTTTCGAAATACTCCCTAAAGGGCCAATTGTCGGGCGTGGGTTCAACTGCCTCTTCTCCTCCAGATTCTGTCTGGATTACCAGCAGTTTGTCGGAAAGCACCTCGCTGTCCTGAAAGAAACTGGCAGGCATGTGGCTAGCCACCGACCCGATCTTGTTCAGGTAGAGGGTACCGTCCGGGCCAAACAGCAACTGACCGGCTTCACCAACGACCGGATAATTGCCGATCACGACTTCGCTCTGGGCATCGGCCACATCCGGGTCGGCCAGGGCAAAGAACTTGGAAACACGGACGCTGCCATTGGCTCGGTAGGAACAGTAAAACCAGGCTTTTTCGTCGTAGCGTGGAGGGAAAGCCACGCTTAAGATTTCAGCTGGTGGTGGAGATCCAACGATCAATCCGCCCAATGAGTCGTAAGGCAGCGATAAGAATGGCGTCGAGCGCCCCAAAATACCGATGGTGCCATTTAACTGTACGATAAAGAGCCTGCCGGAGCCGTCACCGGCATGGGTGATCCAGATCGCACGGTCGCTATCGGAAACCTTGGTGAACTTGAGCCGGGGCAGGTCATCTGCTGGTGGTGCAACAGCCTGTTTTTCCGCGCTGCGATAGTAGGAATAGCGAGTATAACTGGTAGCATACTGCGGGTGAAAAGCACGTGCTTTCAACCTGCCATTCACAGTCACAACCACCGGTGCGGTATATTCGGGGGAGTTTTCGGAAGGCTCCGTACCGTCCAGCGTGTAACGGATGAGGGCACCAGCAAAAGACGAGGTGATGGTGACAGGCGTATCCGCAGAAATTGGACCGCGGACCGGGGAAAACTCAGGACGGGGCAGACGCGCAACCGGAAAGGCAGCGTGATTGATGGCCGCGGTCTGTCCGGATTTTTCAGCCTTGGCGTAAATAACGGTATCTGCATCGATCAGCAGTGGCTCGACATAAGGCACCCAGGGCAGCGTTGACAGGTTACGGAACTGCAACAGGCTGGGACTCGTCACGTAATAAAGCGCGGCCCCCGGACTGGCTGTCAAAGTAACGGTGGTGCCTCGCAACACTTCCCCCGCCGGCGGGTCAAAGGTTACCGGTGCGGTACTGACGGAATAAGCAGCTGATTGGATCAAACCGGCACCATGACTCTCCCGCCAGACAAACGCCTGGAACTGAACACCCGACTGCAAGACAACGGGTGCTGAATAAACCGGCGAGGAAACGGTAGGGGTGCTGCCATCCATTGTGTAGTGAATAACCGCGTCTGAAGCGAACGGCGCCGTCAGGGTGATGGCGGTGCCTTCCACATAAACACCGGCTGCGGGGGTGAACTCCAAGACTTCGGGGCCGATGATAAATGAAGCGGAGGCGGATTCACTCCCGCTCCAAGCGCGGACTTTCAAGGTGGCGGTAGCCGTAACATCTATCGCGATT
>CAZRGY010000122.1:0-9886 GCA_964599715.1 uncultured Verrucomicrobiota bacterium
GGAGCACGATGAGCACGAACAACGGGCCGCAGCTATCCTCGATGGGCAACCCGCGGCCGGTCTGGACAGGCACGGAATTGTTTGTGGAGGGGCGGACGAACGAGGCATCCAGCCAGCCCATTTATTTTCTGTATAATCCGCAATCGGACAGTTGGCGGCGGGCCACGGCGCTCGGGTCGCCGCAGCCGCAGTTTACCGAGCTGAAAGTGGTGGCGACTTTTTGGACCGGAACCGAAGTGGGAGTGGTTCATGTGAACGATGATCCGGCCAACAAAAAGACTTACGTAGCCCTGTATAATCCGGAAACGGATGGCTGGCGAACATTCACGGACAACATTCTGCAACCGGACACGGCTCCGGGCGTTGGCAGCGCATCCAAGGGAGTGTGGCGGGATGGAGAATTATTGCTGCTGGGCAAGTTCAAGGAGAGTTCGGCCGACACCATGTTCAAGTTGTTGAACTACCGGTTCGCGCCGCCGCGACTGGTTTACCTGTTCCAGAAACAGCCCGCTGAATAATAAGCTTATGAAGAATATTCCTGAGCGTTGGTGGCGGAACGGGGTGTTTGCGCTGGCCTTTACGGCGGCAGGGATGCTGGCGATGGCGGCAGACACTTTTCAGTTGGAACATGCCGGGGTGGGCAGTGGCGGGGGCACGAGCAGTGGCGGAGACTATGCGGTGACGGGGCAGATCGGGGTGCTGGGCACGGGGCAATCCACGAGCGGTGCGTTCACGCTGGAGGGTGGTTCGTTGGCGATGTTCATGGTGGTGCAAACGGCGGGCGCACCGCTGCTGACGCTGACGCGGGTGGGCAATGACGTGGTCATATCGTGGCCGGTGACGGCAATCGGCTTCGAGCTGGAGCAGACGGGAAATCTCTCGGGATCGTCGTGGGGCGATGCCGGGGTCACACCGGTCGTCGTCGGTGACCATTATCAGGTGACGTTACCGGCGGTGGGGAGTTCGAAATTCTTCCGGTTGCAGACTGTACCCCAGTGACCATTAGCGAGGCAGATCTCACGGCTTTTTGCCAGGCCGGATTCGACTCGATGCTGCCTTATTATAGGGTGACAGGAGAGCGTTGTTTTGGATAGGTGATGTCGAGCTGGCCGGGCCTGACTTTTTCGATTGCTGTGCCGTGGGCCAGGAGGGTGTAATTGATCAAAGCGCCACAGTAAGCGGACCAAGCCGGCCCTTGAAAACGGGCAGCGTGCGTGACGAGCAGAAAAACCGCCTGCTGGGTCTGCCCTTGTTGATGCAGCGCTTCGGCTTCCAAGAGAACGGGTTGGGTTTCCCGGGGCTGGAGGACGCGCAATTGACTGGCTGCATCCTCAACTTCTGCCCAACGCTCAAAGCCACGTGATAGGCGCATCCAAATGCCCAAACCCCGCTTGGTGGTCAAGGCACGGGCAGGCAGCTTTTGGAACTCAAGCTCCGCCGCGCGGAAATGCCCCAAATCCAACCAGCTTTCGACTTTCGTATATGTGTCTCGTAGATGCCCCATGTCACAGGAGGTATTGCAAGTTCTGAGCATTGCATTTAGCAGCTAATATTCCAAATGCATGGCATCAGTGACGTTTTTTGAGTCAAGCTGAGCTGGTTTGGGAAAGTTCAGATCGAGTAGCAGTGGCTCAGGGGGCTGGATATGTGGTGGAGGGATGAGTTGTAAGTGATTTAGGGGCAAATTCATATGATTTCCATGCGTGATTTCCCCGATGCTTTTATCCGTATGATTACGGAGCAGATTCATCATCGGACATAAATGAATGGATTTGTGCATCCGCAGAGAGGATTTCCCTGATTGCTTCATAACAGGACATTATTTTCCGTTTAATGGACACAGTATGGAACGAAATCACTCTTCATGCGGCATGTTTCTCGCAAAGGAAAGTAGCGGCGATAGCTCAGTGGCTGGATGACTATTGCTCTGCTGAAAGGTTAAACAGCAGTAATTAAGGTCCGGATATAAGACGCTCTAAACGGGGATTGCCATGGCCCTAACCAACCATTAGTATGCGCGCGTTTGGCTGGGAACTTACTCCATCCGACGGGTTTGAGACGGATGGTAAATAAGTATGTGGGACCCCGCCGGGTATGTAAGGTTAACACCCGACTGAGCGCATTTTTAAAATCGTCATGGCTGCAACACTGACTGAGAGCGAGAAGGCTCAACTCGAACAGACCATCGACATGTTCGAGGTCATCACGCAGTCCCAGCCGCAGGACTACCAGTCGCTCGAAATTCTCAAGGAAGCTTACATCAAGCTGAACCGTGAGAAGGACATGATCAATACGTCCAAGCGGATCGCTTCGGCGTATGTGCAGCTGGGTCAGCTTTCTTCGGCCATTCTGGAGTACGAGAGCATCCTGCAGAAGTATCCGGATGATCCGGATGTGCAGAAGGCCTTGTCGGACATCGAGAATCAGGCCACGAATCTTTCCGGACCGGCCCCGATGATGGAGGTAGCGGAGAGCAAGGGGTCCGGAACAAGCTTCATCACGAAGGCGAGCGTTGGCGGAGCGGCGCAAGAGCAGGAAGATGGCAAGGCCATGATGCGCAAGATCTTCGTGGACGGTAAGCTGATCAATGCAGGCGATTTCGACATGTACTGGAATACGCCCTCCGACAAGGAACCGTCACAAGCGGTCGAGCCCTTCATCCAGATCATCGCTGACAAGGGGCTGGTGCCGATCGAGCAGTCGCTGAAAATCATCACGGAACGGGCGCGGTTGGCTTACATGCCGCTGGAGAAATTCGATGTGGATATGGAGCTGGCGCGCAGCTTCCCGAAAGGAACCTGCCGTCGCTGGTGCGTGTTGCCGATCGATCGCATGAGCAAGACGGTCATCGTGGCGACCACCAATCCGTTCAACAAACAGGCTGCGGCCGAGCTGGAGAAGGCTACGAATTACCGGTTGCTCTGGTATATCTCGCCGCCGACTGATCTGGTCAAAGTTTTGAAACGCGTGTTCCGCTAACCTTGAAAGAATAAGCGTATGCCTCCTGTAAAATCATTTGGTGAACGTATCGCGGATGCGTTGGTGGAAGATGGTGTGCTCACCGGCAAGCAGGTCGAGGAGTTGCTGGAGCTGCAGAAGAAGGAAGGCACTCGCCTCCTCAAGCTGCTGATCGATAAGTCCTATGTCAGCGAGACGGACATGACCGTCTGCATGGGCCGTGTGCTCAACACTCCTCCGGTGAATCTGGCCCGGGTCGGCATTCAACCCGAGGTCGCGACCATCATCCCCAAGGAGGTCGCCACCAACCATAAGGTCATCCCGGTCTCACGCCTGGAGAACAAGCTGTTCCTGGCCATGGCTGACCCGCTGAACGTGCTGGCTTTGGACGACGTGAAGCGCATCACCAAGCTGGACGTCCAGCCGCTGATCGCTTCGGAAAAGTCCATTCTCGACAAGCTGAACAACTTGGAGACGAACCGGGCGAGCATGGAAGACATCATCCAGGAAGCCGATAAACAGGCCGAACTGGAAGCCGAGGCGGATGGCGCCGAGCTGATCGCTGATGCGACGGATGAATCCAATCCGGATGCCCTGGCTGCCGCCGGTGAAGAGGCCCCGGTCATCAAGCTCGCCAACCTGATTCTCGTCCAGGCGATCAAGGACAAATCGAGCGATATCCATATCGAGCCTTTCGAGAAGGTGGTGCGTCTGCGTTATCGCACGGACGGCGCGCTGGTGGACATGCCGCCGCCGCCGAAGAACATGCAGCTGGCGCTGAGCTCACGTCTTAAGATCATGTCCAATCTGGACATCGCCGAACGCCGTCTCCCGCAAGACGGTCGTATGCGCATGAAGGTGGCCGGGCGCGACATCGATTTGCGCGTCTCGTTCCTCCCGGTGGTGCATGGTGAGAAGATCGTGTTGCGTGTTCTCGATAAATCGAACTTGTCGGCCAGTATGGACAAGCTGGGGTTGGACCCGGACAGCAACAAACGTATGCGCGCGGCTGTCGATGCTCCGCACGGTCTCATTCTGGTGACTGGTCCGACGGGCTCCGGCAAGACGACCACGCTTTACTCCTGTCTGAACGAGCTAAACAATCCGGATTACAACATCGTCACTTGCGAAGACCCGGTGGAGTTTCAGATCCCTGGAATCAACCAGGTGCCGATCCGCAAAGAGATCGGCCTGACCTTCGCCGCGGCGTTGCGCTCCATCCTGCGTCAAGATCCGGACATCATCATGATCGGAGAGATCCGTGATGAAGAGACATGTGAAATCGCCGTGGAAGCGGCGCTCACGGGTCACCAGGTATTGAGCACGATGCATTGTAACGATGCTCCCGGTGCCGTGACACGTATGGATGACATGGGTATGGCGCCCTTCCTCATCTCTTCCTCCGTGATTCTGGCGTGCGCCCAGCGTCTGATGCGCCGCATCTGCTCGGTTTGCAAAGAGCCCATCTCCTACCCGGACAAGATGTATCAGGACTTGGGCATCGACCCGAATTTCTTCGCCGGTTCCCAGCTCTTCAAGGGGCGTGGTTGTGACCGCTGCAAGAACTCCGGCTATGCCGGTCGTTGCGCGATCATCGAGATCATGACGGTGACGGATGAGGTCCGTAAGATGATCCTCAAACGTTCCTCCGGCATGGAGATCGGGGCCGTGGCGGTAAAGGAAGGCATGAAGACGCTGCGCATGGTGGCGTTGGATAAAGCCCGGGAAGGCATCTCCACACTTGAGCAGGCGTTGGCTCTGACCATGGGTGACCACTAGGCATGCCGGGCCGATGACAGGGCATGAAACGCGTCCTCTTCGTGGATCATGTAAACCGCGTCCAGGGGGGTGCGGAACAGAACATCGTCGAGTTGCTTACGTGTTCCACCCTTCCACGGGATTGGCGAGTTGCCTGTGCCTGTCCTGACACCAGCCCATTGCACCGTTCCCTCACTGCCGGCGGCATCGAGTGTTTTGATTACCATATCCCTGCTGCCTTGAGTGAAGCCCGTTTTGTTGATCGCTCTTTCCCTTTGAAACGCTTCTTCCAGTGGCCGGCGGCCATGCGGGAAGCTCGTTGGCACCTGCACACGCTCATCGGCCAGTTCAAGCCGGACGTGCTGATCACTTGCACGAACAAGGATCACTTCGTGGCCGGGGCCGCCTGTCGTCTGGTAAAGTTGCCACATGTCTGGTGGGTGAACGATGCGCTGACCAAAGATTTCTTCTCCTGGCCCACCAGGCTGGCTTTCCGCTGGCATGCGCGCGAGGCGGACCGCTTGGTCGCTGTCTCTGACTATTGTCGTGATGCCCTGACCCGACTGGGCGTTGGGGCGGAAAAGACCGTCACGATCCACAATGGCATTCCTCCGCTGACCATCGATCAACGGCGCAGCGGTACTTTACGCGAGTTCTTCAGCATCCCGAACGATGAATTGCTCTTTGGTACCGCTGGCCGTTTCACGCCGTGGAAGGGACAGGAGCTTTTTCTCGAACTGGCCCGGCGGTGGGTGGCTGATGGTAAGCCCGGCCATTTCATCCTCATCGGTCGTGCGTTCAATGAAGAGCAGTGGTTTGAGGAAAAGCTCAAGCAATTCGTGGCCAAGCACAAGTTGGAGGAGCGGGTGCATTTCGCCTCCTTCCAGAGCAATCTGCCGAAGGTGTTGATAGAGTTTGATGCCTTCCTGCACACCTCGCTCAGGCCGGAACCTTTCGGTCGGGTATTGCTTGAGGCGATGATTGCGCAAGTGCCGGTCATCGCTGCCAATGCGGGTGGCGTACCCGAGATCGTCCAACACGGAGAAAACGGATTGCTCGCCAAGCCGGGAGAGGTGCAGGATTACTATCGTCAATTGGAAAGGCTGGCCGACTCGGAGAAAGACCGGCAGACGCTGGCGGCAGCGGGTCGTGAGAGAGCGTTGCATCAGTTCACCCTGAACCGGGTGGTGCAGCAGTTCGACAAGTTGCTCAACGGGCTCGTTTCGTAGTATAATAAGCAGGCTCATGCAGTTGATATTTGTCACCCTGGGTTATCATCCGGACTCCGTTGGCGGGGCTTACCGCTACATCGCGGACCTCGCTGAGCGACTGGCTGCGCGTGGTCATGAGGTCTCGGTCATCTACCCGGTGGCAGCGGGTGTGTCCTTGGAGCAGGATACCCTCAACGGGGTCAAGCGGCTGCGGTATCCAGACGCAGCAGGCATGTTCTTCGCCAACTGGAACACGGAAAATCGCCATGTCCGTGCCTTGTGGTTGCAAGCGACCCACTACGGGAATAAACCCGCGCAGACCATCATCTGCCATGCCTTTTTCTCGCCGTTGCTGCATGTCTCTGGACCAACCACGCTGTTTCTTTTCACCGGACCTTGGGCGGAGGAATACCGCTTTGCCCGCCAGGCTCAAGAGTTGAGTATGGGACGCAAGGCATTGGATGTGGTCATCCGCCGTACCATGCGCATCTCGGAAGGCCAGGCACTGCGCCGCTGTCGCGCCATCGTCACCATCAGCCAATATTACCAGCGGGAGTTGCCGCATTGGCATGGTGAAGGACTGCCTCCAGTGCGGGTCATCTTCGGTGGTGTGGATCTCCAGCGTTTCCAGCCGCCCGCTGATCGCGCGGCTGTCCGGTCCCGTTGGAAACTAGCGGACCAAGATTTTCTTTTCCTCACCGTGCGCCGATTGGACCCGCGCATGGGGTTGGCGAATCTCATCCGCGCCTTTGCCCCGGTGGCGTTGAATTTTCCGAATGCCCGGCTTTGGCTCGCAGGTAAAGGACCGGAGGCACCCGCCTTGGAGACGCTCATCCGCGAATTGAAGCTGGAGCATCATGTGCGGCTGTTGGGCTTCGTGCCGGAAGCGGATTTGCCTTCGCTCTATGCCGCGGCGGATTGCACGCTGATGCCCTCACTCGATCTGGAAGGCTTCGGCCTTGCCACGGTGGAATCACTGGCCTGCGGCACTCCGGTCATGGGGACCTTATCGGGAGCCACGCCGGAATTGTTGCGACCGCTGGATCCGCATCTGCTGTTTGAAGCAGGTGAACCCGCCGCCCTAACGAATCGATTGGAATCCGCGCTGAAAAAGCCGGCTTCGCTACCCGCGCGTGATAGATGCCGCGCCTATGCGGAAGAGCGTTTCTCCTGGGATCTGCCGGTGAATAAATTCGAGGACGTGCTGAAGCAACTCACGGAGGGCGTGTGAGGATACTCGAGTTGGGCAAGTTCTATCCGCCGTATAAGGGCGGAATGGAAACCTTGCTGGAATGTTGGTCGCGCGGTTTTGCCCGGCGGGGTGCGGAAGTGAACTGTGTGGTCGCGAACACCAGCGGCCAATCCGTACATGAAGTAATGGATGGTGTGCAGGTGCATCGACTGGCCAGCCATGGCACGTTTTTCTCCACGTCGTTGTGTCCCGGTTATCTGGGAGCGACCAAACGGTTTCCGGCCGATGTCTGGCAGGCGCATTTTCCCAATCCACTTGCCGACCTTGCCTGTTTGCGAGGTGATCCCAAGACTCCGCTGGTTCTCACTTATCATAGTGACATCGTGCGCCAGTCCTCAGTCCTGCGGTTTTATCGTCCCATCTTGAAGCGTCTGCTGGAACGGGCGGATGCCATCGTGGTGGCCACGCCGAATCACTTGAAATACTCGCATACCTTGCCGCCATACGCAGCCAAGGTGGAAGTCATCCCTTTCGGCATCGACCAACGGCGCTATACCGAGACGGATGTGGCGGAACAGGCTGAGATCGCCCGCTTGCGTGAAAGTGCTGGCGGCAGACCGATTTTGCTAAACATCGGGAGGCTCGTCGGCTATAAGGGACAGGGCTGTTTGGTGGAAGCCATTCGGGACCTAGATGTGACGCTCTGGATTGCGGGCACCGGACCTTTGCAAGCGGAGCTGGAAGCACAGGTGGCGCGGCTGGGCATATCCGACCGGGTGCGTTTTTGGGGTGGAGTGGATGACCGGCAACTGGCTGCCTTGTTGAAGGCGAGCGATGTGTTTGTGCTTCCTTCCATCACGCCCAATGAAGCTTTTGGTATCGTGCAGATCGAGGCCATGGCCTGTGGCAAGCCCATCATCTGCACAGACCTTCCCTCCGGGGTGCCGTGGGTGAATCAACACGGAATCACCGGACTGGTGGTGAAACCTGGTGATGTCCAGGAACTGCAGCAGGGCATCAGAAAATTGACCGGACAGCCTGAGCTGGCCCGCCAGCTGGGCGAACAAGGCCGACAACGTGCTTCGGCGGAATTTACCGAAGAGCGTATGATCGATCGCTATTGGGAATTGTTTCAGCGTCTGCGCCAACGCGCATGATCAACTTCAAGACATACCTGGCCGTATTGGTCATGTCCGCCGCGGTCTCCTATCTGTTGACCCCGCTGGTGCGTCGTCTGGCTTTCCGATGGAAAGCCATCGATCAGCCCGATGCCAGAAAAGTACACAAGCAGCCCATGCCTCGTCTCGGCGGTATTGCTGTCTTTGCCGGGTTCTGCGCGCCTTGGGCCGCCTTTTATCTGCTCGACAACCGCATCTCCGCCACCTTTCAGAACTACGAGAAGCTGTTCCTAGCGCTGATGATCGGGGCCGGTCTTATGTTGTTGCTGGGCGTGGCCGACGACATCAAAGGACTGAACGCCAAACAAAAATTCTCCTTCCAGATCATGACGGCACTGGCCATGTATTTTGGCGGCTACCAGATCACTTTGCTCAGTAATCCTTTTGGGAGTTCCATCGCCCTTGGCTGGTTGGCTCTGCCGGTTTCCGTCCTCTGGATCGTCGGTGTAACCAATGCCATCAACCTGCTGGACGGCATTGATGGATTGGCCACCGGCATCACCGTGTGTATCGCGCTGTCCCTGGCGGTGATCAACATCATCAATGACAACATCATTGTCGCGTTGCTCACGCTGTGCCTGGCCGGTGCTTGTCTGGGTTTTCTGCCGTATAATTTTTCACCCGCGAAAATCTTCCTGGGAGATTCCGGCAGTCTCTTCATCGGACTGGTGCTGGCGGGCATCGGCATGCTCTCGCTTTTCAAGGTCACCACTGCCGCCATCGTCATCGTTCCCATAGTGCTATTCGGAATTCCTTTGTTTGATACCACCGCTGTTTTCTTCGGGCGGCTGATGCGCGGCGATCCGCTTTTCAAAGCGGACAAGACACACCTGCATCATCGTTTGTTGCGCTTGGGCTTGGATCACCGGCAGGCTTCGCTCTTGCTGTATGCTGTCTCGGCAGCCTTGGGCGGAGTGGCAGTGTATGTGAATGTCAACCATACCCCCCGCATGGTTGTCATCGTGAGTGCGTTGGTGATCGTGCTGGCGATTTACGTGCTGTTCGCCTTGCGCAACACCGACAAGCCCAAGGATAATCGCTGAACATGCTTACGCTGGAATCAGCCTTAGAACGTATCCTTGGCGGTATTGCCCTGTTGCCGACGGATACCGTCTCTCTTTCACAGGCAGATGGGCGTGTTTTGCGGGCCGAAGCGCTTTCGCTTACGGACCTGCCCTCGTTCGATAATTCCGCGATGGATGGTTACGCCGTGCGGGCCGCTGAGACAGCGGGCGCGGCACCAGATTCGCTCAAGTGGCTGAAGCTCACCGGTCAGATCACGGCTGGCGAAGCACCCAATTGTTCCGTCGAATCAGGGACTGCTGTCCGCATCTTCACCGGCTCCATGATGCCCGCAGGAGCGGATGCCGTGGTGATGCAGGAGGACACGCTGACATCGCCAGAAAGACCCGGTGAAGTGGCCATCAAAGACGGGATGAAGCCGTGGGAGAATGTGCGCTTCAAAGGCGAAGACGTGAAGCGCGGCAAATCCGTGGTACCGGTCGGCACACGTTTGACCGCGGCGCAGATCGCCGTGTTGGCCGCGTGCGGGATTGCCCAAGTCGAAGCGACCCGTCAGCCCGTGGTAG
>CAZRGY010000123.1:0-9879 GCA_964599715.1 uncultured Verrucomicrobiota bacterium
CGATCTGGTCGATCTCGATGGGCATGGAGTCCAGCTCCATGCGTAAACGCGACGCCGATTCATCCATCAAATCCACTGCCTTGTCGGGCAGGAACCGGTCCGTGATATAACGGTTGGACAAGGTCGCCGCCGCCACCAGTGCGGAATCCTGGATGCGGATGCCATGGTGCACCTCATAGCGTTCTTTCAAGCCGCGTAAGATGGCAATGGTCGCCTCTACACTGGGCTCGGCGACCATGGTCGGCTGGAAGCGCCGTTCCAACGCCGCATCCTTCTCGATGTGCTTGCGATATTCATCCAGCGTCGTCGCACCGATGCAGCGCAATTCGCCACGCGCCAGTTGGGGCTTGAGCATGTTGGCCGCATCCGCTGCACCCTCTGCCGCACCTGCACCAACCAGCGTATGCAACTCATCGATGAACAAGATTACGCGCCCCTCACTCGCCGTGACCTCTTTCAGAAACGCCTTTAGTCGATCCTCGAATTCACCACGATACTTCGCCCCGGCGATCATCGCTCCCAGATCCATCGCGATGAGCTGCTTCTCCTTCAGAGATTCCGGAACATCTCCGCTCACAATACGCCGTGCGAGCCCCTCCACGATGGCGGTCTTGCCCACACCAGGCTCGCCGATGAGCACCGGATTGTTCTTCGTACGCCGCGTCAATATCTGCATGACGCGCCGGATCTCTTCATCGCGGCCGATAACCGGGTCGATCTTTCCTGCCCGGGCCAAAGCCGTCAGGTCACGTCCATACTTCTCCAAAGCTTGGAACTTGCCTTCAGGATTTTGGTCTGTGACCCGCTGGTTACCGCGCAATTCAGCCAGCACTTTCAACACAGAGTCCGGCTTGAGCGCATGCTTCTGGATGATGCGCTTCAGGCCCGAGCTGGCGGAATCCATCAGCCCTAGCAACAGATGCTCCGTGCTGACGTAATCATCCTTGAGCTTGCCCGCCTGTTTCTCCGCGGCATCCAGTGCCCGCTTCAAGTCCTGGCTCAAATATGTATCCGTCGTACTGGTGCCCTGCACCTTTACCCGGCGCCCCAGTTCAGTGGCGATATCCGTCGAGAGTTGCGGCAAGGACACCCCAAGCTTCTGCATCAGCGGCTGGATGAGACCGTCAGGCTGCTCGATCAGGGCAGCAAAAAGGTGCTCGCCATCTATCTCCTGATGCGAGCGCTCCTGCGCCAGTTTCTGCGCTGCTTGCAAAGCCTCCTGCGCTTTGATTGTGAACCGATCCATTTGCATACGTCTTATTTCCTTTCTGATGACCGCAGCCGGGTTCTCTACCAATCTACACCTGTAATCTGCATGTCACACTTTCACTGTGCTTTACCTTATTTGGCAGGAATCAGGCCAAGCTTGTTCAACCAAACAAAAACGCCGCCCGGCGAACCGGACGGCGTTACGTAAATATTTAAAGGTAAATTACTTGGACTTGCCCTTATCAGCTGGATCGGGCGTGACCGGTGCCGGGGTCACCGGCGGGGCATTGGCATTGATGTGGGACAAAATGACCTCCGTGATGTCACCTGTGCCATTCCAAAACATCACCACCGGCGTGCCATTGCTGGACTCTGCAGCACTGTCAACGATCAGGTCGTAACCGGCCGCCTTGGTCTTAGCCGCGATGGCGTCCTTGATCTCCTTCAAGATGTTGTCTCGCATCTGGCGCTGTTTCTCCACCAACTGGGTGCGGGCCGTGCGGTCGAACTGTTGGACGCTCTGTTCCACTTCACGCATCTCCATCAGCTTGGCTTCCGCCGTCTTCTTGCGTTTCTCGCGCTCATCGGCAGACACCGCCTGATCATTGGCCGTATCCAGAGCTGTTTTGTATTCTCCATTCAGGCGCTCGTAGGCATCCAGCATCGTCTTGCGCTGCTTGTCCAGCTCGCCGGCCTGCGCTTTCAGATTCACATCCGCCTGCTTGGTCTTCCAATAACCATCAAACACCTTCTTCAGGTCGATAACGCCCACCTTCGGCGCGGTTTGGGCCATAGCCGTGGTGGATGCGGCCACTGTCAATGCCACCAATAATACTGCGAACAACTTTTTCATGATCTTATGCTTCAACTAACCAGTCTCTCTCTTAAAAGTCACGGGTATAACCCACACCGAACTGGAACTTACCAGAACTGTCATTCTGCGGGTCAGACGTGATGGGGATACCGTAATCCAGACGCAACGGACCGATCGGCAGGTTCAGGCGGAAACCGATACCCACGTTGTCATTGTAGAATCCGGTATTGTAGGTGGAGTGCGAGAAACTGAAGGCACTGCCGTACACCATACCGGCATCATAGAAGAAGGCCAACCGGAGACGCTCGATGATCGGGAGGCTGTATTCAGCCGTACCAAACCAATACGTCTCACCACCTAAAGGCTCACCAAAGGCATCCTTAGGGCCTACATCGCGATAATCGAAGCCGCGAAGGGAATACATACCACCTAAGAACCAGCGGTCAAAGAGAGGCACTGACGGCGAGCTGCCATAGTTCTCCACCACACCAGTCCGGCCGGAGACTTCCAGCACATGGCCTTCGCCAAAGCCTTTGAAGTACCAAGCCGAGCGCAACTCGAAGCGGTAGTAATCCGTATCCAGGCCGAAGGGACCACCCGCCAGTTCCGAGAACAACTCGGTGCGCTGACCGCCATCCGGCAAGAACGAGCTGTTACGAGTATCATAGGCGATGGAGGCGCCCACTTTGGAAACCGTGCGACCACCATCTTCCGCGAGGATGACCGGGGAAACTTTCGTCGGGTCTTTGATGTCGATATTGATGTTCTCAACCGTGTAGCTAACCGTTCCGATCAAGAAATCGCTGCCCAATGCCCGGCTCAGGCTCAGCTTGGCACCCGATTGCTGCTGATCATAGAGATCGCTCAAGAAGCCGAGATCCCGGTGATACAGATCGACGCCGAACCGCAACTTGCGATCCAAGAACCAAGGTTCTTCGAAGGATATCTGGTAGTCCTGACGCTGCGTACCGATCTGGGTGCGCAGACGGAATTTCTGACCGCCACCGGTGAAATACGGCGGGTTAAAGAGGTCAAAGTTGCCTTGCGTGACTTCCGCAAAACCGACCACTGCATCCACGGAGCTGAAACCGGCACCGATGGTGAAATTACCCGTGCTCTTTTCTTCGACACCGACCACCAAGTTCTTGCGGTTCGGCACATCGGTCGGCTCCGGGCGGGCATCCACCTTGCTGAAATAGTCCAGACCTTCCAGACGCTGTTGGCTCAGCTTCACACCCACCATGTCAAACACCTCACCCGGGGACACGGCCAACTCACGACGGATGACTTTATCCTTGGTCTTGACGTTACCCTTGATCTCGATCTTCTCGATGAAGGACTTGTCCTTCTCCTCGATCTGATAGACCAGGTCCATGTTGCCCGTCTCGACGTTCGGCGTCTTGCGGACATACACCTCGGTGTCGATATAACCTTTTTCCCCGTAAAAGTCGCGGACGGCTTCGGTGTCCTTGTTCAAGCCACCGGGAGTGAAATTCTCGCCCGAGACCATCTTCAACCGGGCCATGATATCTTCTGACGGGAACAGGCTGTTGCCCTTCAGCGACACATTTCCCGTCTTGTAGAGACGACCTTCAAAAACATCAAACGTGATGGCCACCTTGCGGTCGGACACCTGGTCGAACTTGATGTCATTGATGCGGAAATCGATGTAGCCGTTCTCGCGGTAGAACTCGGCCAGCTTCTCCTTGTCATCCTCGAACTGCTCGTCCTTCAGCGTGCCGCTGCCGGTCAGCCAGGACATGAACCAGCGTTCACGGGTCTTGATCGTCTTGCGAAGTTTCTTCTGGCTGAAGGCCTCGGCTCCGTTGAACACCACTTCACCCACGCGGGTCTTGGGTGCTTCCGTGATCTTGAAGGTCACCGTGCCACGGCCCGTGGCCTCGTTCGGGATCACCTCATAGGTCACTTCCGTCTTCTGAAAACCCTGCTTTTGGTAAAGTTTCTTAAGTTCCTGCGCATCTGTGAAGAGCTTCTGCTCGTCCAGCGGCTCACCCACCTTGGAGGTGACCTTTTTCCTCAACTTGCTGAGGCTCATCTCCTCGTTGCCTTCGAAACGGATGTCCGTCAGCGTCAGCTTGCCCATGACCACATAGACCAGCTTGAGCCCCTCGGGTATGGGTTCCTCAGCCACACGGATGTTGTAGAAGAAACCGGTGGCATAAAGATTCCGCACATCATCGTCCACCGCCGTGCGGGTCAGTGGATCCCCCACCTTCACCCGGATGTTCGACTTGATGAGTTCATCGCTCGTCGCCGGCGGACCCGCATGGCGGATCTCGATCTGCTTGACGATGGGCAGGTTCTGGGTCTGGGCGTTTGGCACCCAGTAAACGAGCAACGCTAGCAGGACACTGTAGCGGCGCAGCAAAGGTTTGATTCGCATGTTATTCCGGCACGTCGTTATCACTGATGCGGGCGGCGCTCTCGAAGCGCGTGAACCCTTTCAAAAATACTAATGGCACATCACCGGTGGGACCGTTGCGCTGCTTCGCAATCAACAGGTTCACCGGCTTGCCTTCCGACTGGTCTTCCCGCAACTGGGCGGCGTCCTCTTCGTCGCCACGATTTGGATCGTATAGCAGACACACCAGATCCGCATCCTGCTCAATGGAACCAGATTCGCGCAAGTCAGAGAGGCGCGGCTTACGGCTGCGGTCTTTCTCCAGTTCACGGTTGAGCTGCGCCAGCACGATCACCGGCACTTCCAGTTCCTTAGCCAAAGCCTTGATACCACTGGAGATATCAGCGATTTCCTGCTGTCGGTTCTGGTCGGCCCGGCGCGCAGTAGAATTTAGCAACTGGAGGTAGTCAATGACAAAGAGCTTGATGCCATGCTGCTGGTGCATCCGGCGCGCCCGGGCGCGCAATTGCAGGATGGAAAGACCCGATGTGTCATCGATCACCAGCTTGGAGCCCGCCAATTGCCCGGCCGCCGAGGTCAAGGGGGCGAAATCCCGTTCCGCCAGAAAGCCTTCCCGCAGATTCCGCAGATTCACCCGCGCTCTTGAGCACAGCATACGCAGCACCAGTGACTCCGCGGTCATTTCCAGACTGAACACCCCCACCGGCAGCTTTTGATCCAGCGCCACGCTCTCGGCGATGTTCATGGCCAAGGATGTCTTACCCATGGAGGGACGGGCCGCGATGACGAGCATTTCCCCCGGATGCATCCCGGTCGTCATCTTGTCAAACTGCGGGAAGCCGGTGGAGACACCCGTGAGCATGCCTTGGCGGGCATGAAATTCTTCGATCGTATTGATCGCCTTGTGGACGAGGTCCTTGATGCTGGCCTGATCCACCACCGCCCGGTCCTCATTGATCTTGAGCACCTCACGTTCGACTTCATCCAGAAACTTGTCGATCTCCCCCTCGAACTCATAGACGTTCGCGACGGTCTGCGTGAACGTGGAGATCACCCGCCGCAACAGGTGCTTCTCCTTAACGATGTCCGCGTAGTAAGGCAGGTTTGCCGCCGAGGGGACGGCATCCATCAACGACGACAGGTAAGCCACCCCGCCTACGGCTTCGAGTTGCTTGTTATCACGCAAGGTCTGCGTGATGGTGATGAGATCGATCGGCTCCTTTTTGTCGTAAGCGGTGACCAGCAACTCGTAGAGCATCTGGTGGCGCAGATCGTAAAATGATTCCGCACCTTTCTTCAGCTTCTCCAAGCACGTGCCGATGGTGTCATTGGGTGCCAACAGCATACAACCCAGCACGCCCTGCTCTGCCTCGAGGGAATGTGGAGGCAGGCGATCCAATTTGCTCAGATCGACCGTCGCCGTTTGCTTGCGCCGGCGCGATTTCTTGAAGTCACCCGCCTCTTGCGAGGAGTGGGAAGAACCATCTTCAAGTGAGTCAATCATAGGAAGAGAAAGGATGCGGGATTCACAATCATTGTTACAGCTTCACTTGCGAAAATTTATTCTCAAGTTGTTCACAATAACCACCCCATTTGTCCTATTTGACTCATAAGACATATCGGCAAAAACAAAAAACGGCAGACATGACGTCTGCCGCTTTCTTGAAATAATTCAATCCGTCCGCTTACGCGCGACCACGACCGCGCTTCTCGGTCTTCTCACCAGCCGGAGCTGCCTCCACGACCGGGGCCGGCGGCGGGTTCTGGCTCTCGATGCGCACCTTCAACGTGGCGTGCACTTCGGTGTGCAGCTTCAGGTCCACTTCGTGGTCACCCAAAGTCTTGATCGGCTCCGTGAGGTTGATCTTCTTGCGTTCCAGCGCGATCTCGAACTGGGTCTTCAACTCATCGGAGATGGTCCCGGAGGTCACGGCGCCGAACATCTTGCCGTCCTCACCCGTCTTGACCTTGATGACCAAGATGAGCTTGGTGAAGCCCTTGGAGAGCTCCAGCATGTTGTTCAGTTCCTGCGCTTCGCGCTCGGCGCGCTTGGCGCTCAAGCTTTCCAGACGGCGCTTGTTGGCACCCGTCAACGGGATCGCCAAGCCTTGCGGCAGGAGGAAATTGCGGGCATAGCCAGCGGCCACTTTCACCTGGTCGGATTCCGCGCCCAGGCCGAACACGGGCTGCGTCAGGATAACTTCGGTCTTCGCCATATATCAGTTCAATCTAAAGGTTAACGTCTAAAAATCTTCGCCGCATCAGAACGGCACATCATCATCTTCCACCGGTGGCAGGTCAGGATCGCTCGCCGGTGCTGCGGGACTGGCCGGACGACTCGGGCGCTGTTGCTGCGGCCGCGGGGCATAATCGCCACCACCATCACCGCCGCCTTCACCACCACGACCGGAATCCAGGAACTGGAAGCTCTCCAGCACCACGCCCAGCCGGCTGCGCTTCTGGCCCGTGGTCTTGTCATCCCACTGGTCCAACCGTAGGCGCCCTTCCACCATCAACGGACGGCCCTTCTTCAGGTATTGCCCGATGATCTCTGCCTGACGGCCAAACGCATCAACATCGATGAAAGTCACTTCTTCCCGCGATTCACCTGTCTCGCTCTTCCAAGACCGGTTGACCGCCAGCCCGATCTTGGCCACTGCCGTGCCCTTCGGAGTGTATTTCAACTCCGGGTCACGGGTCAGGTTCCCGATCAGGATGACTTTGTTAAAGCTGGCCATGCTTCAATCCAAAAAAACTGCTTAAGCCGCGGCATCCGCCTTGGCGATCACTGCCGGGGCGTGATTGATCATCACGCGATAAACATCCGTGCTCAACGAGATCTTCGCACCCAAAGCCGTCACGTTGTCCGGGGCTGCAGTGAAGATGATGTTCACGTAGAAACCGGCTGGGACCTTGCGGTTAGAAACGCGGGCGAACGCCTTCTTGTCCATCTTTTGGATGGTCTCGATCTTGCCACCAGCGGTGGTGATCTCTTCGGTGATCTTGTTGACCACGTCGTTGACGCCTTCTTCCTTACCTGCGGTATCTAAAATGAACAGACCTTCGTAACGTTTCACAGCTTTGTAATCTTTCTTTTAATTATCCCGTCACTATTCCGTTAAACTGGCTCATGGCCACACCCAACCCGCGCTCCAACCAGCAGTTAATCTGGTCGGCCGCCCGTTTGGCGACTTTGTCGAACAGCACCCGCTCATCCGCGGTGAACTGCCCCAACACATGGCCCACTATCTGGCGGACACTCTCGTCCTGACGACCGATGCCCACCCGCAACCGCGCATACTGCCGGCTGCCCAAATGCTTTTCCACCGATTCCAGCCCGTGATGGCCTCCGGTGCCGCCGCTGCCCCGTAACCGGATCTCTCCGAGCGGCAGGTCCGCATCATCCACTACCACCATCACATTCTCGAGCGGCACCCGGTAATATTTCATCACCGCCTGCACCGCCACCCCGCTGGCATTCATGAAAGTCTGCGGCTGGCTCAACCAGACTTTCTTACTACCAGCCTGCCCCATCGCCAGCCGACTTTGCAAACTGGCATTGTCTGCCCAGTTGCCGCCCCATCTGGCCGCCAATTCTTCCACCAAAAGAAACCCCGCGTTGTGTCGCGTATTGGCGTAACGCGAACCCGGGTTGCCCAGCCCGACAATGAGATAGAGCGACTCCATCTGGCCGCCTCACCCCGGCAAGCTTACTTCTTGCCTTCTTTTTTGGCTCCGGCTGCTGGCGCAGCAGCGGCGGCATCAGGCTTCTTCTCCTTGGTAGCCACCACTTCCGTCGGTGCGGCTGCTGCAGCGGCTTCGTCAGCCTTCTCTGTGCGCGGCGCGGCCACCGAGATGACCGAGATCTTCGAGTCACCGAGGTATTCCACACCTTCGATCTTCGGCAAATCGCCCAAGTGGATCGTCTGGCCCACCGCCAATTCAGCCACATCAATCTCAATGATTTCCGGCAAATCCTTCGGAAGACCCTTCACCTTGACCTTGAACAACACGTGCTCCAGCACGCCACCATCACGCTTCACACCGATGGCTTCACCCTTGGTCTCCACCGGGACGGTGATCGTCACCTTCTCAGTCGCGGAAACTTCGTGGAAATCCACATGCAACACCTTGCCCGTCAAGGCGAAGTGCTGGACATCTTGCAACAGCGCCAGACGGCTGGCACCCGCGCCACCTTCAATCTTCAGGTCGACCAGCACGTTTTCAGAAACCGAGTGATGGATCAGGTTATCGAGCTCCACTTGGGCCAACTCCAGCGACTCAGGCTTGGCCTGGCCACCGTAGATCACCGCTGGTACACGCCCTTGGGCGCGCAGCTTTTTAACGTCCAAACGACCCGTCATAGTGCGGGGATACGCCGTCAATGATACCGATTTCATGTCTTAAATCTTTCCGTGCGCCGCCGTTTTTCGGCTTTTTGCGCCAGCTATAACAGCAAAGCAAGCCAGCCTCTCATGTTCGCAGGCTGGCCACTTCACCCAACAAACCAAACCAACTGGGTTTACAGTAGCCCCGAATTGGTCAGGGCCGGAAAAAGTAACAATCGCCCAAATTTCGTCAATAACTGTTTTTGGTTAAGCACGCCTTTTTTATCGGCATAGCAGCCCCACCCCACGCCAGCCTCTCACCCGTAATTGAACTTTGAGCTTTGAGGTTTGAAGTCCGCCCCACTACTGTTTCCCCACGTTCATGGCCAATAACCTGCAATCGCCGACCGCCTCTGAGGACGCTTTGGAGCTCACCATCCTCATGCCCTGCCTCAATGAAGCCGAGACTTTGGCCGTCTGCATCCAAAAAGCTCGCGGCTTTTTGGAGAAGCATCATGTTCAAGGTGAGGTACTTATCGCCGATAACGGCAGCACAGACGGCTCCCAGGCCATTGCCGAAAAGGCGGGCGCTCGGGTCGTCCCAGTAAAGGAAAAGGGCTACGGCAGTGCCCTTTTGGGCGGAATCGCCGCCGCCAAAGGCCGCTTCATCATCATGGGTGATGCTGATGATAGCTATGATTTCGTGAATCTGATGCCTTTCGTCGAAAAATTGCGCGAAGGCTACGATTTGGTCATGGGGAACCGTTTCCGGGGCGGTATTTTGCCCGGAGCCATGCCTCCGCTGCATTATTATTTGGGCAATCCCGTGCTCACTGGCATTGGACGCCTGTTCTTTTGCCCAGAGATCGGCGATTACCATTGCGGCTTACGCGGTTACAGCAAGGCGGCGGCCGAAAAGATGGAGCTTCGCACCACCGGTATGGAATTCGCCAGTGAGATGGTCGTGAAGGCCTCCCTCCTTAAGCTGCGCATCTGCGAGGTCCCTACCACGCTCAAAAAGGATGGTCGGAACCGCCCCCCTCACCTCCGCAGTTGGCGGGATGGCTGGCGACACCTCCGCTTCATGCTCATGTACAGCCCGCGCTGGCTGTTCCTGATCCCCGGGGCCGCCCTCATGCTTATCG
>CAZRGY010000124.1:0-9856 GCA_964599715.1 uncultured Verrucomicrobiota bacterium
CGCTTCGGCTTGTGCAACGCGTTCGCATCGACACCACCGGACAGAATCTTGCCGGAGTGCGGCTGCACGGTGTTGTAAGCACGGGCCAGACGAGTGATGGAGTCCAAGAGGATGACGACATCCTTCTTGTGCTCGATCATGCGCTTGGCTTTCTCGATCACCATCTCAGCCACTTGCACATGGCGCTCGGGTGGTTCATCGAAGGTAGAAGCGATTACTTCGGCCTCACGGCAGGTGCGCTCCATGTCCGTGACTTCCTCAGGACGTTCGTCGATGAGGAGGATGAACAAGTAGCACTCAGGATTGTTCTTGATGATGGCGTTCGCCAGTTTCTGCATCAGCACCGTTTTACCGGTACGAGGCGGAGCGACGATCAGACCACGGCTGCCTTTGCCGATCGGGCAGACCAGATCCAGCACACGTGTCGAACATTCTTCGGGCGTTGTCTCGAGCAAGAAACGCTTGTTCGGGAACAGCGGCGTGAGGTTGTCAAAATGCGTCTTGTCTTTCGCCTTATCCGGGTCTTCGTGGCCGACAGATTCCACCTTCAGCAAGGCGAAGAAACGCTCCTTCTCCTTCGGTGGACGGATCTGGCCGGCAATGATGTCACCGGTTTGCAGATCGAACCGGCGAATCTGTGACGGAGACACGTAGATATCTTCCGGGCATGGAAGATAATTGAAGCTCTGGGAACGCAGGAAGCCGAAGCCTTCCGGAAGGATCTCCAGCACGCCTTCACCGAAAAGGATACCATTACGTTCGGCATTTTTCTGAAGGATCTGGAAGATCACTTCGTGTTTCTTCATCGTGCCGAAGTTCTCGATGCCCATCTCCTTGGCCATCTTGTTCAGCTCACCGATGGCCATCGCCTGAAGCTGGCTGATATTGATACGAATCTGCGGCTGGGCAGGCGCACCACCATTACCATTGCGGGGCGCGGGTGCCTCCTCCTCCTCACGTTCTTCGACGGCGTGCTTGGGCGGCTCCAACTCGTCTGAGGTAGAGATCCTACGGGAAGCAGCGGGAGCGGCCGCTGGTTTCGCCTTCTCTGCAGCCGGGGCTGATGGGGCGGCCTCCTCGGGGGATGATTCCACCGCCGGTGTTTCAATCAATTCGGGTTCTTCCGCCGTCGGGGTGGAAGATTTCTTGGCCGCTTTCTTGACGGCTTTCTTGGGTGCTCTTGCCATATGTCTAAATGCAAAATTATGCGCCAGGGCTTAACCGCTGCTGGCGCAAAATATTGGCCCTGACGCGTGGATTACTTATCCACGGTGTCGGGGATTGGTTGGTACTGAACGGTATCGCTACCGGGGGTTCAGTGCGGGGTTCTCAAAGCCACACTTTAGTATGGCAAAGGGAACTTGGCGGTTAAGCGCTTCACACGTTCGCGCACAGCATGCGCGGCGTCAAGATTTTTGATGTCGCCGAGCACTTCACAGATCATGTCAGCGATTTCGGTCATCTCCGCCTCTTTCATGCCGCGAGTGGTCACGGCGGGCGTCCCTAAGCGGATGCCGCTGGCTTGGAAAGGCGAGCGGGTCTCGAAGGGAATGGTGTTCTTGTTGGTGGTGATACCAGCCTCATCCAGTGCGATCTGGCTTTCCTTGCCTGTAATCCCTTTGGCGCCAACATCTACCAACATCAGATGGTTCTCGGTGCCACCACTGACAAGCCGGAAGCCATTGCGGGTCATCCCTGCCGCCAAGGCTTTGGCATTCTTGACGATCTGCTCCTGATAAGACTTGAACGAAGGTTGCAAAGCTTCTTGGAAGCACACCGCTTTCGCAGCGATGACATGCATCAAAGGGCCACCTTGGATGCCGGGGAAAACCTGGGAATCGATCTCCTTCTGATATTGCGCCTTGCACATGATCAGGCCACCGCGAGGGCCGCGCAGCGTCTTGTGCGTGGTGGTGGTCACGAAATCCGCATAAGGCACCGGGCTCGGATGAACGCCAGCCGCGACCAAGCCCGCGATATGGGCGATATCCGCCAGCATGAGAGCACCCACTTCTTGGGCAATTTCACCCAAGCGCTTGAAGTCGATGATGCGGGGATACGCACTGGCGCCCACTGTGATCATCTTGGGTTTGTGCTCACGCGCCATGGCCGCGAGTTGATCGTAGTCGATCTGCTCGTTGTCCTGCCGGACGCCATAGTGGACGATCTCGAAGAACTTTCCGGAGAAGTTGGCCTTGTTGCCGTGCGTCAGATGACCACCATGGCTTAGATCCATGGTCAGCAACTTATCGCCGGGCTTCAACATGGCGAAATAGACGCCCATGTTTGCGCCCGAGCCGGAATGCGGCTGCACATTGGCGTGGTCGGCGCCGAACAATTTCTTTGCGCGTTCGATGGCGAGGCTTTCCACCACATCAACGTTTTCGCAACCACCATACCAACGCTTGGCCGGATAACCTTCGGCATACTTGTTCGTGAGTACCGAACCCTGCGCTTCCATCACCGCCGGGCTGGTAAAGTTCTCGCTCGCGATGAGCTCGATGTTCTCCTGTTGGCGCTGGCGTTCCTGCTGGATCAGCTTGGCGATCTCGGGGTCCACCTGGGCAAGGGGCTGGGCCATCGGGCCGCAGCACGTAGAAGTAATATTCTCCATCTTGTTTACTCGTCTTTCATGCCGCCCGCCTTCAAAGCGGGCGTTTAAAAATGCATCAACTATCCGGGTGGCCTGTTCGGCGCTCACCAGCTTCTCACCGAGGCAGAGCACATTTGCATTGTTATGCTGGCGGGCCAAGGATGCCATCTCTTCATTGAAGACCAAGGCGGCCCGGATTCCCGGCACCTTGTTCGCCGTGATGCTCATGCCGACCCCGGTCGTGCAGACCAGAATCCCCTCCTCTGCCTGGCCGCGGGCTACGCTTTGCGCCACGGCATGAGCGAAATCAGGATAGTCGGTAGACTCGGCTGAAGTCGTGCCCAGATCCAATACGGTTATCCCCTGATCTTGTAGGTGTCGCTTGAGGGTTTCCTTTAACTTGAAGCCGCCGTGGTCGGAGCCGATGGCCAGGGTTTTTCTCATGGCAGCTCGAGCGCCAGCAGCAGCAGCTTCGGTCTGAAAAACAAAACTCATGGCCGACTTCACCCCTTGCTCGATCTCATCGCGGCATTGGGCGTAGATATGAAATGGGCTCCCGATAGGATCCGAAATCTCTTTGTCGTATCCTTCCACCCCACTGTCGAACTCACGCAAGAGGAAGGTCTTTTCCGCGGCCTGCGGATACATGTAGATCAAGCTGTCGAGATGACTCCGGGTCATGCCGAAAATGTAATCAGCCTGATCCACGATCTGGCCGGTGACCATCCGGCTGAGCTGGCGCGAGATATCGATGCCTTTCTCCTGCATCGCCCGCACTGAATGAGCGCTCGGCGTCTGACCATTCATGGCGCCTACTCCGGCCGAAAGGACACGAAAGCCGGGTTTGCCTTTCACCGCCTCGCGAAAGAAACCTTCCGCCATGGGGCTACGGCAAATATTACCGGTGCAAATGACTAAAATTGTGATCTCGCCAGCCATCAAAGTCGTTAAAAGTGTGGTGCTAACCTCGAATCGTCAACGGTGAAATCCGCATGTCGTTCGAATGTTTAAAATGGGACAATTTAACCAGCCTAACCTCCTCAGGCTTAACGTTTATTCCGATATTCCCTGACGATAGCCAAGCCCTTGAGCAAATCCAAAGCACGGGCTAATGCAGGATCGCGGATGACATTCTGGACGGTCTTCTCACCTTCCTTGACCGGCACCACATCCACATCAGGGTTCAAGCCCTCTTTATGCCGTCGGACCAACTCCGCTTCATTGATCATGCGGGTCGGAGCGGCTGCTGTCTGGTTGCTATTCGTGGCCATCGCCCCGATCAATTTGTATGCATCCGCCAGGTAGAGTTGCTCGTCCAATAGACTCACCTTGACCTTGATATCAGGCACTACGCCATTGAAAGGCATGACTGAACCGTCCTCGAATTTGATCTCACCAGTCGCCACCCGCAGAACTTGCCCCGTGGACAACGGAATATCGCGATAGAGGCTCAGCTCACCGGCAGTGGATGAACCGAGCAGCAATCCCACTTTCCCGGCCCGAAGTGATGCTGCGAGAACTTCAGCAGCATCTTGCGTCTTACGATTCACCAGCACCGCTGTCGGTATCCCATTCAAAGCACTGCGACCGGTAGAACGCTCCGCTTTGCCTTCAACCGTGGCGATAACTTTGTCACCCGGAAAAAAGCAATCAGCCACCTTAAACACCCCGGAATGGTCATTCCCCTTCGCAAAGCGTAAGTCCAGGATCAGACCTTTCAATTTGTTCGTGCTGGTCAGGCCATGAAGCACTTCACCAATCCGCTTGTCGGCGCCTTCATTCAAATCTCCGAGACGCACATAGCCATAGGAGGTCTCCAGCACCGAGGCGGCCGTGACAACTTCACGCGGCTTGGCTTCAGCTTCACCGGCCTTAGTTTTATTGGTGACCAACAGGGCGCGATTGCCCAAACGGCTAAGCAATCCATCCACGGCGGCGTTTTGCAGATCCGCATCGCTTAATCCCGTAAGATTGGTCTTCAGGATGGAATAGACTTCCTGAAAATCAGGAGTAGCAGCACGACCGGCCACGGTGAAAGCCAGCAGTGCCACAGATAGAATCAGCCGTTTCATTTGCGGTAATATCTCAGCGAAATGCTTTAGATGCAATGTCCCGTCTGAACTGGGCACCTTCAAACTCAATCAGATCCACGGCACGATAGGCCGCTTCCCGCGCTTCCTTCAATGTTGCCGCCCAAGCGGTCACCCCCAATACGCGGCCGCCATTGGTCACGATCTGGCCATCTTTCGTGGTGGTTCCGGCATGAAACACCTTGGTATCAGGCAAGGCAGCTGCCTTGTCTAAACCCGTGATCACTTTGCCCTTCGGATAACTACCCGGATAACCACCGGAGGCCATAACTACACAGACAGCAGCCTGGGAACTCCACTTCATCGTCACTTGATCCAAGGTGCCATCCACGCTGGCATTAAGGATATCCAAGAGGTCGTTCTCCAAGCGCGTAAGATAGACCTGCGTCTCGGGATCACCAAAACGGGCATTGAATTCCAACACTTTGGGTCCGTTTTTGGTCAACATCACGCCGGGATAGATGATGCCATGAAAATCAATCCCCTCGGCCTGGCACCCTTTCAGCCAAGGCTCCAAGATAGCTTGCCCGACAGATTCCAGCTCGGCATCGCTCAGGAACGGCGCCGGAGAATACGTGCCCATACCACCGGTGTTCAGACCTTGGTCATTGTCCAAGGCGCGTTTGTGATCTTGGGAGGTCGGAAACAGTTTCGTCGTTTTACCATCGGCAATCGCATGGAGGGAAAGCTCCATGCCCTCAAGCAATTCCTGGATGACAACATTGTTGCCGGCGGTGCCGAAAGCTTTATCCACCATGATCTCATCGATGGCTTTCTCCGCTTCTTCCACTGAGGTGGTGAGTAACACACCTTTGCCCAAGGCCAGGCCGTCGGCCTTGACCGCACAACGCCCTTCGAGACTCCGGGCGAACTCTTTGGCTTGCGCGGCATCGGTAAAGGTTCCCGCCTTCATCGTGGGAATGCCGTGCCGCTCCATGAACTGCTGGGAGAAAACTTTGGAGGACTCGAACTGAGCACCCTTTTGATTCGGGCCCCAGATGCGCAACCCCTTGCTCTGGAAAAGATCCACAATGCCCATACCTAACGGGTTGTCCGGTCCTACGACCGTCAGATCAGGCTTTTGCTCCAAGGCGAAAGCAAGCAACTTGGGCAGGTCTTCAGCACTGATAGCGATCACTTCCACCATGGAACCGTTGCTGACCAGCTTCTCCTCACCAATCCCGGCGTTACCGGGAGCGCACCACATCTTCGTGGCGGAGGGTGATTGTGCCAGTTTCCATACTAGGGCGTGCTCACGCCCACCCGACCCTATGACCAATAACTTCATGTGCTGTGATTCAAACCGCTAACAACGGACTGGGAAAGCTCTTTTCACGCCGTTGGCTTGCTTCTGATTTCAACGTTTTCCTTCAGGAGCATTTGTTTGCAAATGCCGCTCTAGGAATTTGATGATCTGACGTGCGGCGGCAATCGGCGCGCCTATACCGTGCCCCCGATCCCGCACGACAAACAATTTGGATTCGACCCCGTTTTTTAGCAAAGCCTCATGCAGCAAAACGCTCTGTTCCAAAGGCACCACCCTGTCCTTGTCCCCGTGCAGAATGTAAAAAGGTGTGTCATTCGGGGTGATATAGGTGACCGGGTTGGCCCGAATTGCTTTGTCTGGATTATCCTCCAATGGTGCTCCCAGAAACTTTCCAATGTCGCTATCTGGTGAAGTTCGGAATACAGGATTTGTGATCAGGCGATCCAAATCAGTAGGTGGGTAAAAGGCGCATATCGCCTGGACTTTGCTCGAATAACTCAAGTTACCGCCCACGTCACCTTCCAAGTCTTTCACTTCAGCAGTCGTCCCCAACAAAGCGGCCAGATGCCCGCCGGCTGACGCTCCAAATACAGCGATCCTTTCCGGATCAAAATTGAAACGGTCGGCATTTGCTTTGATCCAGCGAATCGCGCCTTTGCAGTCATACAATTGGGCAGGAAACGCGGCTTGATCGATGAAACGATACTCAATGCTCACCGCTGCAAAGCCGTCTTTGACCATAAAAGCCAAAGGACAAGGCGAACGACTACCTGCCTTCCATGCGCCACCATGTATCCACACCAACACCGGAACACGATTTGTGATATTCCTAGGAGTATAAACATCCAACTTCAGTGACACGCCTTCAGGATGGGCATATTCCACATCACTTTGCAGTGCGACCTGCTTTGGGGAATAGCTCTGACAGCCCGTGAGCAACATCACCACCAGCAGGCAAACAAAGCTGAGGCAAAATGCAGGCAGTGACTTTGGCGACCGGGTTATCATTTTATTCGTAACTAAAAAAGGAATCAGGCGGAACTGGCCAAACCAGTTCCGCCTAAATTGCGGAAAACTCTAACATCTGTCAGATCAGACCACTTGAGAGATGCCAGTTCCTTTGGCCACTTCGCCGATGATCCACGCCTTGTGGCCAGCCGCCTTGACCGTCTTCAAAGCTGCATCAGCCTTATCAGCCGAGACGATCGATACCATGCCGATGCCCATGTTGAAGACCTGATAAAGCTCAGCTTCATCCACGCCACCTTTGGCTTGGATCATCTTGAAAATAGGCAGCATATCCCAAGTGCCCTTGCGGATGATGACATCGCAATTCTTGGGCAAGACACGGGGAATATTATCGATGAAACCACCGCCCGTGATGTGCGCGAAAGCCTTGACCACATCCGGCTTGCCTGGCTTGTTAAATTTCTTCACCAAGGTCTGCACCGCCTTGTTGTAGCTCACGTGCACCTTGAGCAATTCATCACCGATCGTGTTGCCCAATTCGGCCACTTTGCTCTTCGGTTTCAATTTGAGTTTCTCGAAGAAAATCTTTCGGGCCAATGAATAGCCGTTGGTGTGCAAGCCGCTGGCTTCCATGCCGATGACCACATCGCCTTTTTTAATGCTCTTTTGGCCATCCAGCATCCGGGATTTCTCCACCACACCTACGATTGTCCCGCTGACATCGTATTCGCCTGCCTGGTAAAAGCCGGGCATCTGCGCCGTCTCACCACCGATGAGCGAACAATTGTTGTAAGCACACGCACGGGCAAAGCCCTTGATGACATCGGTAAAGACATGCGGCTCCAGCTTGCCAGTCCCCAGATAATCCAAGAAAAACAGCGGCTCGGCACCGAGCACAGCGATATCATCCACGCAGTGATTGACCAAGTCCTCGCCGATGGTGTCGTGTTTATCCATGGCGAACGCCAGCTTGAGCTTCGTGCCCACGCCATCCACAGATGAGACCATCACCGGCTGCTTATATTTCCTCACGTCGAGCGCGAAGAGGCCGCCGAATCCGCCGACCTTGCCGAGCACTTCCTTGCGATGAGTGGCGGCCAACAACTGCGGCAGGGTCGCCTTGACGCGATTTCCCAGATCGATATCCACGCCTGCGGCGGCGTATGCTTTCTTCTTCATTTCAGATCAAAAATTAAAACTTCCTTGCTCCTGCGTAATCACAGCAGCTTGGTCTGCATCTCTTCCTTGCTGAGTGAATCACCCAAGCTTTCGGCCCGCTGGCGACGCGTCTCATGGATGTGCTTGTCCAGCAATGGATCATACGGGACCGGATAATCACCGTCGTAGCAAGCCATGCAGAAGCTGTTCTTCGGCAAGCCCGTGGAGGCCACCATGCCATCTTGTGAAAGGTAACCCAGTGAATCTGCGTTCAGATAATCGCGGATCTCATCGATGGAATAATTCGCGGCCATCAGCTTGGAACGATCCGGGAAATCGATGCCGTATACGCAAGGATTCTTATGCGGCGGGCAGGAGACCAGCACATGCACTTCCGTGGCGCCAGCTTCCTTCAAGCTGTTCACACGCGTGCGGCAGGTGGTGCCACGCACGATGGAATCATCCACGATGATGACGCGTTTGCCCTTCACCAGATCGCCCACGAGATTCAGCTTAACCCGGACATTGAAATCACGGATTAACTGGGTCGGCTGGAGGAAGCTGCGTCCCACATAGTGGTTGCGCACAAACGCCATCTCATACGGAATCCCTGACTCGAGTGAGTAACCCAATGCAGCACAGTTACCGCTATCCGGCACCGGCACTACCAAATCTGCATCGATCGGATATTCCCGTGCCAACTGACGCCCCATCTCCACACGCGTGCGATAGACGTTCCGTCCGCTGATGTTGCTGTCCGGACGGGCGAAATAAACGTATTCGAACACGCAGAAAGCCCGGCGCTTTTGATCGGGGAAAGCCTGAATGCTCTTGAGCCCGTTCTTATTGATGATGACGATCTCGCCCGGCTCCACGTCGCGGACGAACTTCGCCTGGATCAAATCAAACGCGCAGGTCTCGCTCGCCAAGACATAGGCATCCCCCACCCGTCCGATGGACAGCGGTCTAAATCCATGGGGATCGCGCACACCGATGAGTTCCTGCTCCGTCATGATGACGAGCGAGTAGGAACCTTCGATGCGGCGCAGCGTTTGCACGAGATTGTTCTCCACCCCACCCAAGGTCGGCTGTGCCATCAAGTGCAAGATGATCTCGCTGTCGACTGAAGTCTGGAAAATCTGTCCCTTCGCTTCCAGTTCATCACGTAGAACGGCCGCATTCGTCAGATTGCCGTTGTGCGCGATAGCGATCTGTCCGCGCCAGCAATCGATGATCAGTGGCTGGGCATTCTTGAGATGCGATGAACCCGTGGTCGAATAACGTGTGTGCCCCACAGCCATCGAGCCAGAGAGATTCTTGAGCACGTCATTCTGGAAAATCTGAGGAACGAGCCCCATGCCTTTGTGCTCACGGAATTCCTCCCCATCACAAGTGACGATACCCGCGCTCTCTTGGCCGCGGTGTTGAAGGGCATAAAGGCCGTAGTACGTCAGATCGGCAGCATTTGGGTGCCCGTAAATGCCGAAAACGCCGCAATAATGTTTCGGATAGTCCTGCATCAATTGTTCCGTCTTGAATCTCAAGCCACCATGGCCGAGTCAAGACAGAGAAAGTTTTTGGGTGGAAACACTTAGATGTTTCCGGTTGACCCGTCTCACTCTGCTATTTCATCGCCCGGGCGATGCTGTTCCACCAGCCGTCATGCAGCTCGGACAAGGCCCATTTTAGCTCCTGACCGCCTGCTTTGATTTTCAGGTCCGTGCCACCGACATTGCCGATAATAGTCGCGGAAACACCCAGCAACTTGGCGCGTTCCAC
>CAZRGY010000125.1:0-9192 GCA_964599715.1 uncultured Verrucomicrobiota bacterium
AGTTCGTCTATCGCACCGGTATCGAATTCACCGCCAGCGAGTCGTGGAAGCTGCGGGCCGGATACAGCTATGGGAACAGCCCGGTGCCTGATGCCACGCTCACCCCCATGACCGCCTCCATCACCGAGCATACCATCGGTATCGGTGCCGTCTGGCAACGCAGCCGTTATTCCTTGGACTTCGGCTACCAAGTGGAGCTTCCCGCCGAACAATCCGTAGGGACCAGCGCCCTCCGCTCCGGTGAATACAACAACAGCCGCACGGATATCCAGATCCACTGGATTAGCATCACCACCAGTGTGAAATTCTAAGACCGGCTTCACGCCTCTTTCGCCATGGGCCAGTGACTCTCCCGTCGCTGGCCCATGATTTCTTTTAATAGATGTCGGGAAGTTGAACCTCGCTTGCCATCCAGCATTAATGCTGCAAAATCTCCCCTCATCCCATGCAAACGCCATCCTTACTTGCCTTGGCCCAACGCAACCTCATGTTGTGCGCGTTGTTTTACCTCCCCTTGCTTGCCAGTTACGCCGCGGATAAACTCAACGTCCTCTACATCGTCTCGGACGACCTCAATACCCGTCTCGCTTGTTATGGGGATAATCTCGCGCTGACCCCGAATATAGACCGCCTAGCCCAGCAAGGTGTCCGGTTTGATCGTGCCTATTGTCAGTATCCTTTGTGCAGCCCATCGCGCACTTCGTTCCTCACCGGTCTGCGTCCGGATAACAATGGGGTTGTCAGCAACAGTAAGACTTTCCGCGAGAAGCTGCCTGATCATGTCACTCTGCCCCAGGCCTTCAAGCAAGCGGGCTGGTTCACTGCACGCGTGGGCAAGCTCTATCACTACGCCGTGCCCGCACAGATCGGTACCGATGGCGTTGATGACCCGCCTTCTTGGGAAAAGGTCATCAACCCCAAAGGACGCGATGTCACCGATGAAGAGGAGATTTTCTCGCTTCGCCCTGATCTCGAAGGTGCCTCCCGCTTCGCTGGCACATTGAGCTGGCTCGCTGCTGAAGGAACGGATGCCGAGCAGACCGATGGCATGACCGCGCTGGCAGTCGCCAAAATGCTGGAGGAAAACAAAGCCCGTCCTTTCTTCATCGCCGCCGGTTTTTTTCGTCCGCATACGCCCTACGTCGCTCCCAAGAAATACTTCGATCTGTATCCGTTGGATAAGATCAAGTTGCCCAAGGCCCCGGAGAACGTGAAAGAGCTCTTCCCGGCGCCCGCCTTGACCATCCGCAAGGATCACGAGGCTATGACCGACTTACAACGTCGTCAGGCCATCCAGGCATATCTTGCCAGTATCTCTTTCATGGATGCGCAGGTTGGAGTGGTGCTCGATGCGTTGGAGCGCCTGAAACTGCGCGACAAGACCATCATCGTCTTCCAAAGCGACCATGGCTATCACCTCGGTGAAAAACGTCTCTGGCAGAAGATGACCCTGTTTGAAGAATGTGCCCGTGTGCCGCTCATCATCGCCGCTCCCGGGATGGCTCACGGCAAGACCTGTTCCCGCATTGTTGAGCTTGTGAATCTCTATCCCACTCTCACCGACCTTTGCGACATCAAGCCCACGGTCAAACTGGATGGCCTCAGTATGCGGTCGCTGTTGGCGAATCCGGCGGCTCCATGGGCTCACCCTGCGCTTACGCAACAACAGCGTGGCGCACCCCAAGGCACCTTTGATACCGGTAAGAAGCCCGCCACGACCGGTTTCATGGGATACAGCCTCCGCACCGAACGCTGGCGCTATACCGAATGGGATGAAGGGAAAAAGGGGCTGGAACTTTACGACCATTTCAACGACCCACAGGAGATGAAGAACCTCGCCAACGACCCTTCGCTACAAAAGACCCGTGATGGCTTGAGGGCTCAACTGCGACAACTGCTCGCCCGGCCCTAAACCACAGCAGTTGCGTGTTTCCCGGCGGTACGCTTTATTAAGGCATCGCCATGAGAAAATTCCTGCTCATCGTCCCTGTGCTCATAGCCGTAGCGGCTTTTGCCGGCTATCAAGCGGGTAAACGACAGGTGCCAACAGTTGTTCCGGTAACTGATGAGCCCAAACCGGTCGCTGTAGTAAAGCCCAAGCCCGCAGCTCCAAAACCAATCCCCCAGCTCCCGGCAGGAAAATACCTGTCCGCAGCTGAAGCCGAGCAACAGATCCGCGACATCCTCAGTTTGCCCTCACCCAAGCTGGACCGGCTTTATGAAGTGCTGGCCGCCACTTCCCCTGGAGATCTTGGTAACATCTCACGCAATCTTCTGCTGACGCCTCGCGGGATACCGACATACTTGGTGACCAACCACGTACTTTCACGCTGGGCCGAGGCTGAACCCCTGGCAGCGCTCCAGTTTGCAGAAAGCCTCCCAGAGCGAGGCACGCGCAACTATGCCATCGCTGCGGCTATCGGAGCACTGGCGCGCGTTGATCCCACCCAAGCTGTTGCTTACGCCGATAAACTCACCGGGCAGGAACGGCAAACAGTCTGGAGCACCCTCACCCGCGCTCTGGCTGAGAGCGACCCGGCAGGCACTTTGGAACTCATCAAGAAACATCTAAACCCCTATGAGGCATCCCGGGTTTACTACTCGGTGATCACTGTTTGGGCCACCCGTGACCCGCAAGCCGCCTTGGCCGCCATGTTGGAGCTCCCGCGTAATAGTCAGCGTGACTACATGCTGTCCACCATCTTTAGTCGCTGGGCCGAGAATGATCCCCAGCTCGCTCTCAGCCAGGCGATGCAGTTATCGGATGCTTCCTCGCGCAATAGCGCCATCCGCCGGGTTCTGCGGGAAATGGCTGAACAGGACGCCCCGCAAGCCGCGCAGACAGCCATGCAATTCACCGGACAGCTTCACACCCAAGCCTTGAGCGAAGTCATGCGCAGCTGGGCCGCTCGCGATCTCGCCGCCGCGATGCAATGGGCTCAGGCGGCCGTCGATGACGCTGACCGCAAGACCGCTTTGCGCAGCATTGTCCCTGAGTGGGCGCGCATCGATCCTCAAGCGGCGATGAAGTATTTACAGGAACTGCCCGCCAGCAGCCTGAAACAGGAACTCACCGGGTCAGCCATCTCCACCCTCACCCAGAACGACCCGCAAGCGGCGATGGAATGGGTCCAGACTCTTCCCGCTGGCTCCACCAAGCGAAATGCGGTCTCGCAGATCGTCAGCTGGTTGGACAGTCGTGATCCGGCTGCCGCCGCGCAGATGCTGACCGCGCTGTCTCCCGGTTCTTCATCCAGCTACCAATATCAATCCGTGGCGCATAACTTGGCGGCACAAGACCCGGAGAAAGCCATCGCTTGGGTGCAGTCTCTCACTCCGGGCAGCAACCAGAATGAAGCGCTGCGAGGAGCCCTGCGTTCCATCGCTGAAACCGATCCCGCCTACGCCATGCAGATCGTCGGGCAGATACCTCCGGGTAGGAATCGTGAGAATTCCATCCAGTCGGTCGTCAACGCGTGGGGCAATCAAGATCTGGATGGCGCGGTAAAATGGCTGAAGGGTCTGACGGATGAATCCCTCCTCCTGACCGCCAGCAAATCGCTCAGCTATCAATGGAGCCGGGAATCTCCCGCTGAAGCCGCCGCATTCGGTGCCAATTTGCCGGACGGCAAAAACCGTAATGAGTTCCTCTCCAGTGTCGCCCGGCAATGGGCACAGAGCGATGCCGCCGCCGCATTGAACTGGGCCAATTCACTGACCGATCCCAAACTGCGGGAAAGCGTGATCCCTTCTGCAGTCAATGCCTGGGCCAGTATCTCCCCGGTAGAGGCCGCCAATTACGTAGCCACCCTGCCCGCCGGAAAAGCCCAGGATAGTGCCGCGCTGCAAGTCATCTCCACCTGGAGTCGGGAAGACCCTGCCAGCACAGCCCAATGGGCCAGCGCTTTCCCGGAAGGCGATCTGCGCGTCAATGCCCTGCGTCAAGTGGCTTCCTCATGGTCGTCAGTCGATCCGAATGGCGCACTCAACTGGCTGGGCACTTTGCCGGCTGGTAAATCTCGTGACACAGCCTTTGGCTCGTTGGTGGATAACTTGAGCTACAACGAACCGGCTATAGCCGCTGTCGCCGCCCTGAACATCGGCGATGAGAATAACCGCAACCAACGCTTGGAGAGCATCGCCCGCAACTGGTTGAACATAGATGAAAAATCTGCCCTGACCTGGTTGAACCAAGCGCCCTTGCCTCAGGATAAAAAAGAACGGATACTCAAATCACACGAATCAAATCGCTGAACTTATTGCCCATGATACGCACGTTGTCCCTTTTGCTGCTCGCCTGTTCCCTGATGGTCACTCGTGCCGCCGACCTTAAACTCGCCAAACTGCCCGGCAGCAAACCCCGCAACATCATCTTCGTCCTCGCGGATGACCATCGTTACGACGCGATGGGTTTTCTGAACCATCCTTGGTTGAAAACGCCGAACATGGACCGGCTGGCCAAGAACGGCGCGTATTTTCCCAAGGCGATGGTCACGACCTCGCTCTGCTCACCGAGCCGTGCCTCCATTCTCACGGGACTCTACGCGCATAATCATCGCGTGGTGGATAACTACAACCCCGTCTCTCCCGACCTGACGTTCTTCCCGCAATATCTGCAAAAAGCCGGTTACGAGACGGCTTTCTTCGGCAAGTGGCATATGGGCGAGACCGATGAGCCCCAGCGAGGTTTCGATCAATGGGTCGTCTTCAAAGGCCAAGGCACTTATTGGCCCGATGGACACGGCACCACCCGCGTGGTTCCCCAGACCGCCTACGACGGCTTTAATATCAACGGCAAAAAAGGCATTCCGCAAAAGGGCTACATCACTGATGAGCTCACCGATTACGCTCTCGACTGGCTGGGCTCGCGCAAATCCGGCAAGCCCTTCTTCGCCTACATCTCGCACAAGGCGGTGCACTCAGACTTCGTGCCGCATGACCGCCACAAAGGCATGTATAAGGACAAGCCATTCAATCCGCCCCTGACCTTTCCGAATACTCCGGAGAACTTTGATGACAAACCAATGTGGCTGCGCAACCAGCGCAACAGCCGGCACGGCGCGGATTTCGGCTACAATCTCCCGAACTTCGATCTTGCCGGTTATTACCGCCGCTATTGCGAAGCCCTGCTTGCCGTGGATGAAAATCTCGGCCGCCTCTTTCAATGGCTGGAGCAGAAAAAACTGCTCGATTCCACGCTCATTGTTTACATGGGCGACAACGGCTTCCAATTCGGCGATCACGGCCTCATCGACAAGCGCACGGCTTACGAGGCCTCCATCCGCGTGCCGCTCCTGATGCAATGCCCCGACGTCTTGAAGCCCGGCACCGTGATCCCTCAGACCGTGGCCAACATCGATATCGCCCCTACGCTCTTGGAATTCGCCGGATTGAAACCGCCCACTCACATGGATGGCCGCAGCTTCCTCCCGATCTTGCAGGGCAAGGATATCAAATGGCGTGAGAACATCCTCTACGAATACTATTGGGAACAGAACTATCCGCAGACCCCCACCATGCATGCCGTGGTCGGCGAGCGTTACAAATACATCCGTTACCACGGTCTCTGGGACGTCAATGAACTCTACGACCTGAAGAACGATCCCTACGAACGCAAGAACCTCATCACCGATGCGAGCCAGCAGGAGCGAATCAAGCAGCTGAACACGCAGCTCTTCGACATGCTGGACCAAAGCCACGGGGACAACCTCCCGCTCCTTCGTGACCGCGGGAATGTCTTTCCCTGGCGCAATCCTGATAAGAGCAAGCAGGCCCCCTTCCCGGACTGGTTCTTTCGTCGGACGCAAGATGGCCCCTAGGCCATTCTCCCGCTTTGCGGTTTAGCCGGAAACAGCTTATCTTTCACCTATGATTCTGCGAGTCACCCTGGCCGATTGTGCGGCAAAGATTGAAGACAGCATGGAAGGCCGCATCACGCACGAGGAATTACAGCAATGGTCCCGCGACGCCATGCTGGCTTTGGAAATCCCGCCCCAAGAACACGAAGAACTCATGGCCCTGCTCCAGGATATCAGTGTGAGCACCAAGGAGAACCTGCGGGTGGCCTTCAAGCATTACAAAAAGTTCAATTCCCCGCTCACCCAAGGTTTGCCCAAGAGCTGGCTGCAATAAAAAAGGCGGACCGTTTCCGGTCCGCCTTGCGTAATTGTTTTGAACGGGCTTAGGCCTTGGCTTCGGCAGGCTTCTCGCCCTTCGCGGCCATTTCCTTGTCGCGGTCTTCCATCGCGGCGCGGCGGGACAGCTTCACGCGGCCCTTCTCGTCGATACCCAGGCACTTGACCCAGATCTCGTCGCCGACCTTGACGATGTCTTCCGTCGCTTTGACGCGGAAGTTCGCCAACTCGCTGATGTGCACCAGGCCGTCCTTGCCAGGCAGCACTTCGACGAAGCAGCCGAATTCCTTGATCGTGACGACTTTGCCACGGTAGGTCTTGCCGATCTCGATCTCGGCCGTCATGCCCGTGATCGCGTCTTCGGCGATCTGCATGCCGTCCTCGGACACAGAGTAAACGTGCACGGTGCCGTCGTCATCGATGTTGATCTCGCAACCCGACTCCTCGACGATGCGCTTGATGTTCTTGCCACCAGGCCCGATCAGCATGCCGATCTTGTCCGGATCGATCTTGATGGTGCGGATGCGCGGAGCATACTTGCTCAGCGTCGAGCGCGGCTCGGCCAGCGTCTTCTTCATGCTCTCGATGATGCTCAAGCGGGCCTTGCGGGCCTGCTCGACGGTCTCGGTCATGATGGAGAACGGCAGACCCTTGAGCTTAAGGTCCAACTGGAAGCCCGTGATACCCTTCTCCGTGCCCGCGATCTTGCAATCCATGTCGCAGAACGCGTCTTCCCAGCCGATGATGTCGGTCAGGAGCTTGTAGCGGGAGATCTCTTTGTTCTCGTTGTATTCCGTGCAGATACCCACGCTGATACCGGCGACGATGCGTTTCAACGGCACACCGGCGTCCATGAGCGCGAGGCTCGCGGAGCAGACGGAAGCCATGGAGGTGGAACCGTTAGATTCCATGATCTCGCTGGTGATACGGATGGCGTAAGGGAACTCCTTCAAGTCCACGAGCGGAGCGACAGAGCGCTCGGCCAATGCTCCGTGACCGATCTCACGACGGCCCGGACCCGAGATACGACCCGTCTCACCGACGGAGAAGTTCGGGAAGTTGTAGTGCAGGATGAAGTTCTTCTCGGTCTTGCCACCGGTGTAAGAATCATATTCCTGACCGTCTTCGGAGGTGCCCAAGGTGACCAAGGCCAAGGCCTGAGTCTCACCACGGGCGAACAGCGCGGAACCGTGCACGCGAGGCAACAGACCGACTTCGCCGGAGATGGCACGGATGTCTTCCGCACCACGACCGTCGAGGCGCTTGCCGTGATCGAGGATCAGGCCGCGGACCGCTTCCTTCTGGATGTAATACTGGGCGTCTTTGAGGACGAATTCCGTCACCTTCTCGGCGCCGAACTTCTCCACGAGCTGCTTGCCCACATCGGCGAAAACCTCTTTCACAGCGGCTTCACGGGCGAGCTTCGCGGTCGTGAGGAGCGCGGGCACGATGCGGTCACCGGCGAGCTTCTTCGCTTCCACGAGAATCTCTTCAGGGACGACGTTCACCGTGATCTGGCGCTTGGCCTTGCCGGCCTTGGCAGCGAGTTCCTTCTGCGCCGCGATGATCGGCTGGCAGGCTTCATGGGCGAACTTGAGAGCGGCGTTGAAGTCAGCTTCGGAGATCTCATCCGCGCCACCTTCGAACATGACGACGTCTTTTTCGTTACCGACGTACACCAGGTCGAGATCGCTCGCGGCCTGTTGGAAGTGCGTCGGGTTGGCGATGAACTGGCCTTCCACACGAGCCACACGAACGGCACCGAGCGGACCAGCCCAAGGGATGTCGCTGACCATCAGCGCGGCAGAGGCACCGATGATGCTGAGGATATCAGGATCGTTCTCGCCATCCGCGCTCAGGAGCACGGTCTGGACCTGCACTTCATTATACCAGCCCTTCGGGAAGAGCGGACGGATCGGACGGTCGGTCAGACGGCAGGTAAGGATTTCCTTCTCCGTCGGACGGCCTTCACGTTTGAAATAGCCACCCGGGAATTTACCGGCGGCAGCGGCCTTCTCGCGGTAATCCACCGTGAGGGGGAAGAAGTCCTGACCGGGCTTGGCGTTAGGGGCGGCGCAAGCGGCCACGATGATGATGGTCTCACCGAGCTGCACGGTGACGGCACCATCAGCCTGCTTGGCCAATTTGCCTGACTCGATATGAATTTCCTGTGAGCCTACCTTGGCTGTTACTTTTTCGGACATAAGTTACTTTCTTATCTTTGCCCGCCAGCCTAGAGGAACTTCAGTAAGCATCTGCCAAAAACAGGTGCTGAATGAAATTTCCCCGGCCAACAGGCGGTTTTCTTCGCGATACCAAACAAAAAACGGCCAGACTAGATCGCGTTCACTAGTCTGACCGTGGAAACCTTTGGTGAATTTGTCACCGGGCCTTCAACGAAATTGAAGAATTACCCTTTGCTTACTTGCGGAGGTTGAGCTTCTTGGTCACCGCTTTGTAACGGGGGGCATCCGTGGCGTGGAGATAGTCCAGCAGGCGACGGCGCGTGCTGACGAGTTTCAAAAGACCACGGCGTGAGCTGTTGTCTTTGTTGTTCTTTTGCAGATGCTCCGTGAGCTGATTGATCCGCTGGGTCAACAGCGCTACCTGGACATCGGCCGAACCGGTGTCTTTATCATGCAGACGAAAATCTTGTACGATCTGACCTTTCAACTTTGCTTCCATACTTTCAGTTCAATAATGAAGGCGGGACACTAAGTGCTTCATACACTGGTGTAAAGACATTTTAGACTATCCTTTTGCCGCATCGATTTCTCCGCCTAGGGTTGCAACCTACCTGTTTTGGTCTAAATTGTGTGTTATCAATAACTTTGAACGGCATTTAGCCCCGCATTTACCGGGTCGCAATACCGTTTCTGGCAGGCTTAAAGCTAAAAAACGACCTGTCTGGCGGGCCCGGCTCGCTCGCAAAACTCAACGCCTTTTTGACCTATGGCCAACTTTACGCTGAAAGACAAACATCTCAATCCCGACGCCGCCCCTACCCCTACCGGTTCGCCGCGTAAAAAGAAGCTGATCATCCTGACGGCCATCCTCC
>CAZRGY010000125.1:9202-9842 GCA_964599715.1 uncultured Verrucomicrobiota bacterium
TGACCAGCTCGCTCTTCATCAAGTCCTTCGTGCTGCCCAAGGCCGGGAAGACCTTGAATGCCACCATCACGGTGGAAGACATCTCGGTCAGTCCTTTCTCGTCGGTCTCCTTGCGCGGGCTTAAAGTGACCACCATCGGCGAGCCTTTCCTCACGGCGGATTCTGCCAGTGTCCGCTACAGCCTCATGGACATCATCGGCGGCAAGCTCAACGTCTCAGAGCTCAAAGTGCAATCTCCCACCGTCAAAATCGTGAAGAACGCGGATGGCTCTTCCAACCTCGACCCCATCATGAAAGCGCTCGAGGCCAGTGAACCGGCCAAGGAACCCGATCCGGCGAAATCCAGCGAGAAGCCGAAGCTCAACTTGAAAAACATCTCACTGGAGAACGCGCACTTCACCTTCGCCCAAGCGCTCCCGGATGGCGGCCAGCAGACCATCGACCTCGCCAGTATCAATCTGACCGTGGACCAGGTTGTCTCCGGCATCGCAGGCAAACTCCAACTGGGCACTGACATCACCTTCATTCAACAACTCACCAAGACCGCCGCGCCCAACCGGCTGGAGACCAAAGCCACGGCGAATTTTGAATTCATCATCACGCCCGATTTCATGCCGCAAAGCATCAAAGGCAAAACCGA
>CAZRGY010000126.1:0-9788 GCA_964599715.1 uncultured Verrucomicrobiota bacterium
ATCAAATAGACCTTAGCTTCCCTAAGGGCAACTTCTCAGCACAGAGTAGGTCTTTTACACCGTTTACTAGTGGCACCATTTCACCAAAGCAAGGGTAGCCGCATAGTCGGTTACCGCAGTTTACCTCCCATGAATAGTGGACTTTCTAGTTTATTCTGAAGACATGCTTAGTTATTGCCGTCGTCTTGCTCGCTGTTGGATTCTACTGTTGGTTACTTTTCTTTGCGGACATATCTCACACGGAGCATCCTTCCCCGCTGGTTTTACCAGTGAATCGATTGCTGGAACTTGGACGGAAGCAGTCGGTCTGACTTTTGATGCCAACGGCCGTATGTATGTCTGGGAAAAAGCTGGCCGGATTTGGATTGTAGAAAATGGAGTGCGTCAGCCTGTGCCGTTGTTGGATATCCGTGAAGAGGTTGGCAACTGGCGGGACCACGGTCTGCTCGGCATGGCCTTGCACCCTGATTTTTTGAACAATGGTTACTTCTATCTCCTGTACGTGGCCGATTACCATCATGTGACCCAGTTCGGCACCCCCAACTACGTACCCGAGGCAAATCAGAATTTTCGCGCCACGATTGGCCGCGTCACCCGCTACACGGCCCGTATTGCGGATGGCTTTAACACAGCCGATCCGGACAGTCGACTCGTGCTGGTGGGAGAAAGCGTCACGAATGGGTTACCCATCCTTGATATCACTCATTCGGTAGGTTCGATTATTTTTGGTGCAGATGGAACTTTATTGGTTTCCTGTGGTGATGGTGCTTTTTCTTCAAGCGGCGAGCCAGGCTCCCTCAATACTACTTTATATGGTTCCCAAGCTCTGGCTGACGGTATCATCACAGGAGCAGAGGATGTGGATGCGTTCCGGGCTCAAATGGTAGACTCGCTCGCCGGCAAGATATTACGGATCGACCCCAGTAATGGTGATGGTGTGGCAAGCAATCCGTATTTTGATGCCGCCTCACCCCGCGCCGCCCGGTCACGCATGTGGTCGTTAGGAATGAGAAACCCGTTTCGAATGTCCTTGCGCCCGGGAACAGGAAATCATGACCGCGCAGAAGCCGATCCGGGAGTGATATACATAGGCGAAGTGGGTATGGATAATTGGGAGGAACTGGATATATCTGACGGCCCGGCCAATTTCGGCTGGCCGCTGTATGAAGGACTCGTGCCAATGCCGGCTTATCAGGTATTGACCATTCAAAACCAGCTGGCGATGAATCCGTTGTATGACGTGGGCTCCTGTGATCAGGCTTTCTTTCAATTTCGCGACCTCCTGAAATCGGACCACGCTAACTTGACCGTATCATTTCCGAATCCTTGCGATGTCACTAAACAAATCCCTGCGTCTATCCCTAAATTCCTCCATACCAGACCGGTTTTAGACTGGGGGCGCAATTCGTATGGTCCGGCCCGCACCGGTATCTACGATGAAAATGGCAACCCTGCCGTGATCGATGTTGGTGCGGCAGGCTCACCCGTAGCTGGAGTGGCGTTCAAGGGCAATTGCGTGATTGGTGGTGTCTGGTACACTGGGACTGGCTTTCCGGCTACTTATTCAAACACTTATTTTATGGCAGACTACGGTGCTGGCTGGGTAAAGAGCATCGTCTTGGACGAAGATAACAAACCAACCCGGGTCCAGGATTTTATCGAGAACGAACCCCACATCGTCTGTTTGGCCACGAATCCGAAAGACGGCTCCCTGTATTACATCGCCGATCTCACGAACGTCGTAAAGGTCAGCTACATCGGTGATGGAAACAAGCCGCCGATAGCCGTGGCTGCAGTCAACAAACGGTTTGGTGAGAGCCCGTTGACCGTTCAATTTACCGGCAGCGGTTCCAGTGATCCTGAAGGTCTGCCTTTGAGCTATGCATGGGATTTCGGGGATGGTTCAGGCATTGTTACCGCCTCGAATCCGACGCATACCTTCACCACCCCAAACGGTTCACCAAAAAGCTATTCGGTGACCCTGACAGTGACTGACAGTGCTGGCGCCACCGCACATACCACCGTGCTTGTTTCGGCCAACAACACCCCGCCCGCGGTCATGATCACCAGCCCAATCGACGGCGAGCTCTATTCCATGGCCGAAGCAACGATTTACAACCTCACCGCGGCGGTCACTGACACAGAATCCACCGCGGGTGAACTGAGTTATGCCTGGGAAGTTTTCCTGCACCATAACGAGCATCAACATGCGGAGCCAGTCATCACGACCGCTTCGGCCACGGCGGAGATCTCGCCGGTGGGGTGTGATGGCAACACCTACTATTACCAGATCAGGCTCACCGTGACTGACCCACAGGGGCTTTCATCCTCAGCAGAGGTGAATCTCTATCCTGAATGTGGTTTACCAGCCCCGCCGGCTAATCTTGTGGCGAGCGCTCTTTCCAGCACGCGGATTCAATTGACGTGGACGGACGAGTCAGCTGATGAAACCGGCTTCCACATCCAGCGTTCCAAGAGTGGCGGCCCGTTTTTGAACATCGGGACTGTGTCCGCAGATGTGACGGCATTTGTGAGTAGCGGTCTTTCTGTGGCAACGACCTATTCTTATCGTGTCGCTGCCTTCAACTTGGTCGGGCAATCTCCTTATTCCAATGTAGCGACAGCGACCAGTCAGGAAATGCTGCCGGTGCCATCTCCTTGGACCAGCATGGATATAGCCAATCTTGGGCCAACTGGAAGTGCGGGCTTCGATGAGGGAACCTTCATCCTCCGCAGTTCAGGCCCGGATATTAACGGCCTTTTTGATGGTTTTCAATTTGTGTATCGCGCTTGGACCGGCGACGGTACGCTGACGGCCAGAGTGACCGGTGTTGAGAACACGGATACTTGGGCCAAGGCTGGCCTGATGTTCCGTCAGCGTTTGACGTCCGATTCCGTCAATGCCTTTGTACTTCTTCGTCCGCTCAACGGAGCGGTCTTCCAACATCGGACTGTCACTGGCGACACTACGGTCTTTGGCGAAAGTTTCATAATGGCGGCCCCGGCCTGGTTGAAAATAGAACGTTTGGGCAATCATTTCACCGGCTATGCCTCCCTGGATGGCGTGGATTGGATGTTGATTGGATCGCAGACAATTCCCATGCCTGACACAATATTTGTCGGTCTGGCAGTATCAAGTCACGACGACTCAGTCCTGAACACCTCGACGTTTACGGATCCGCAAATGATCTCGTCGCTGCTGCCTTCTATGAGCCTGGTGAAGCGCACAAATGGAGCTTTGGAATTAACGATTTCAGGACAGACTGGTGCTACCTACCTGACTGAAGCCTCTACCAATCTCACCGTCTGGGTGCCCATCTCTACCAACTTGAATTCCACCGGCACGATCAAGTTGACCAATACTGAGATACAAAGCTTTATCCAACGTTACTACCGTGCAGTATTGGCACCCTGAACGACGCCCCGAGCTACCCCCTTGGAAGGCAGATAAAAGCATGCAGAGATATTCGCTGATGTATGTAAAACAGAAGCGTCACTCAGTAGATTGTCGCTGAAGTCCGTCTCCACTAGGCACCAGGCCATTCGATCTGTAGCTAAACTTTTTTGGTAACAATCCCAGCAAAGAAGCACCACAGGACTAATATTAGGCCATCACCCCATATACAACTCGAGCTGATTACCTGAAGCTCTACTTGGATAGCAGCTCCCTTGTCACTGTCTCAAAAGAGGGTAAACGGGAAAAAGCCGAAATACGCTGTCAACCATAGATTGGTCATCAAACCCTGACCAATAAGAAACTGTGTTCACGCATACCCTGAATAGCAAATGCCCACTGAAAACAAACAATCAAATGTTCGTAGATGGCTAATTGTTGGAATCACTGATGATAAACCGGACAAGCTTGAAACGATGTTGATAATCGCCGCCTCCCCTGCAGCGCCCATCGGTAGATTCTAAAATGACTGACTGCATGCCTAAAAATACTAACAGCCATAATGCCTCGCCCAGTTTACGCCAGCGGGCCGAAGCAAGTCTCCTTGAACTTGAGCAGAATAAGCATCTTAAAAAAGCCCGCCCGGCAATGGATAAGACTGATGACATGCGCCTGCTGCACGAACTGGAGGTCCATCAGGTTGAGCTTCAGATGCAAAATGCAGAGCTTCAAGCGGCTAGGGATCAGGCGGAATCCATGCTTGAAAAGTATACCACCCTCTACGATTTCGCTCCCGTCGGATATTTCACGCTCACCCCATCAAGTGCCATTAAGATGGTCAATCTCACCGGAGCTAAATTGACCGGTATCACGCGCTCACATTTGGCAGGCAAATCCTTTGCTCATTTGATCAGCCTCGCTCAGCGCCCAGTATTCATTGCTTTTCTCAATAAAGTATTCTCCAGCCCTGACCAGCAGAGCGGTGATTTTACCTTGGCCGAAAAAAACCTGAACGAACGGGCTGTCAATATCTCTGCCCAAAGCTCGCCGGACAGCAAAGAATGCCATGCCGTTATCACGGACATCACTGCCCGCAAGCAGGCGGCACAAGCTTTAGAGACAAGTGAAACCGACTACCGCACATTGTTTGATCTGGTTCCTGTGGCCGTCTATTCATGCGATGCAACCGGCAAGCTAAAGAAGTTCAACAGTCACGCAGCCAGCATCTGGGGACATGATTCGACGATAGGAAGCCCAGGTAAACTTTTTTGCAGCCCCATAAAGCTTTTCCGGACTGATGGGAGCCGCATCAGCAATTCAGAGTGCCCCATGGCAAATGTGCTTAGCGGCAAAAGAAAAATTGTCCATAATGAGGAAGTAGTTATCGGCCGGGCTGATGGTTCACAGATCAGCGTCATCCTTAATATCCGGCCACTGCTTGATCAACGGGGGAAAATTTCGGGCGCTATCAATTGCGCCTACGATATCACCGTCCGCAAACAGGTCGAGCAGACAAAGCAACGCCTCGCTGTGATGACCGCCTCGAACACAAAGCTCAAGCAGGAAATTGTCCGACGGCAGATCACTGAAAAAGCCCTCAAAAAAAGCGAACAAAACCAAAGTCGCCTTTTGGCCCAATCAGAAGCCATGCAACAACAACTGCGACAACTCTCACATCAGATTTTGCACGCGCAAGAAGAAGAACGCAGACGCGTCAGCCGGGAACTTCATGACGTCATTTCTCAGACCTTGGCCAGCATAAATATCCGGTTGTCCGCTTTAAAAGAATCCACTGCTTCGGACACCAAAGAACTGCATCTGAACATCGCCCGCACTCAACAATCAGTGCTGCAATCGGTGGAAATCGTTCACCGGTTTGCCCGGGAACTCCGCCCCACAGTACTGGATGATCTGGGATTGATTCCTGCCCTTCATGCCTTCATGACAAACTTTAAAAAGGAAACCGGGATACACGTCCGTTTATCACCTTTAGTCAACATGGAAAAGCTCTCCCCGGACGCATTGACGGTGCTCTATCGCGTCACTCAGGAAGCCCTCCTTAATGTCGCTCGCCATTCTCACGCCAGCCGGGTGGAAGTTAGCTTAAAAAAAACAGGAGACTTCATTTGCCTCAAAATCAAAGACAACGGAAAAGGTTTCAGTCCGCGGAAACTTTTGCATTCTAAAAGCCGGCAAAGGCTGGGCCTTCTTGGCATGAAAGAACGCTTGGAAATGTTGGCCGGCAAATTCTCCCTCGAATCATCCCCCGGCAAAGGAACAACCATCCTGGCCGAAATCCCGCGCAACCAAAACCGAGGCAAAAACAAAACACAAACGGCACCTTATCATGTGATTTAAAGCCAACGCATCCCTATGAACCGGACCATTATCAACTCAGCGCTGAACCCCTCGCTGGCTCAAAAGAGGATCAAATTTAAATGAAAAAAGAATACGACACTGAAGCGGATGCAAAAAGCGACGCCAGCCGTAAGACCTGTTTCCCAGATCGGCTGCTCGCTCTGCCATAATGCTGATGCAGACAGCCTGTCCGGAATCAACGGCCCGGAGACAGACAGCGATACTTTCGGCCACTTTGTACTCTTAGGCATTTTAAAGCTGCCAAATTGATGAAGAAAACAAACAGCACATCTAATTTATCTAAAAAGGGCACCCGTCGCAAGCGGGCGGCGTCGGGAGAATCGTCCCCTCTACTTTTAAACAAATGCAAGCTAGTCACTCCTGCACGCTCGTACTCAGAAGTTCGCACTTCAGAAATCCGCTATCGCCGTCTTTTCGAAGCTGCCCGGGACGGCATTCTAATCTTGGACCCGAAGTCCCGCAAGATCACTGATGCCAATCCTTTCATGACCGAGTTGCTGGGATATTCGAACAAACAATTGGTGGGCAAAGAGCTGTGGGAAATTGGCCTGCTCAAGGATGAGGTAGCCAATCAGGAGGCTTTTAGGGAGTTGCAGGAAAAGCACTATATTCGCTATGAAGATTTGCCCCTCCAGAACAAGAACGGCCGCCGACACGAAGTGGAATTCGTAAGCAACCTCTATGAGGAAGACGGCCACCCTGTCATCCAATGCAATATTCGCGACATAACTAAACGCAACCAAACTTCAAAGACTCTGAAGAAAGCTAAACGCAAGATTGCCTTGCATGCGGCTATCCTTGAAAAGGCAGTCGCGGAAAGCACCCGACAGTTGCGCGAGACGATAGGTGAATTGGAGGCTTTCTCCTACAGTGTATCCCATGATATGCGCGGCCCTTTGCGGGCCATGCAAAGCTATGCTTCCCATCTCGTAGATGAATATTCCGACAAGTTGGATGCCGATGGCGTCAATTACCTAAACCAAATCATGCGCTCGGCCGTTCGGCTTGATCGACTGATTCAGGATGTTCTCAATTACACTAAAATTCTCCACTCCCCCGTCCCGATGCAGCCGGTCGATTTGGACCGGCTCGCCCATGACATTATCGATACCTACCCCAATGGCCATATCATCAAGCCCAAGATCAAGATCAAAGGTCATTTGCCCAAAGTCATCAGCAATGAAGCCCTGCTTACCCAGTGCATTTCGAACCTTATCGCCAATGGCACCAAATTCGTCCCGCCGGGAACCACTCCCCACTTGGAAATCTCGGCGGAGATCGTTGAGGAATCATTGGTTTGTTTATGGTTCAAGGACAACGGCATCGGTATCGCTCCAGAGAATCACCAGCGCATTTTCCGTTTGTTCGAACGAGTCCACCCCACCTCAGAATACGAGGGCACCGGTATCGGCCTGGCAATCGTACGCAAAGCCATCGAACGCATGAATGCTCAGATCGGCTTCGAATCCGCCTTGGGCCAGGGCACTAAATTCTGGTTGAAGCTCAAAGCCGCCTGACGCTATGAAACCTATTCTCCAAGTCGAGGACGACCCCAACGATGTATTCCTCCTTGAACACGCCATGAGAAAAGCCGGCGTCATGAACCCGATCAAGGTCGCCACCGATGGACAACAGGCCATTGATTACTTGAAGGGCATTGGCAAATTTTCAGATCGCAGCAAGTTTCCCCAGCCTTGCCTGATACTCTTGGATCTGAAGCTTCCTTACGTGATGGGCATGGATGTCCTTAAATGGATACGCCAACACGCTGAACCTGGCATGATTGTCATCATTTTTTCTGCCTCTTCGGCTTATACCGACGTAACTAAAGCTTACCGTTTTGGCGCTAATGCTTTTCTGATCAAACCATCCGAAGCAACCCGTCTCGTAGAGATTGCCAAGGCCATCAATGATTTCTGGCTCATTCACAATACTCTGCCTCACGAATTGTTCGCGACAGAAACCTGCCCAACCGCTCCTTGCATCTGCCAAACCACCACCCCTACGTCCGCCCGTATCAAGCGCACACGCACATCCATCTCAGATAAATGAAAAAAATCACTATTCTCCTTACTGATGACCACAACATTGTCCGTGAAGGTGTCCGGCTCCTGCTCCACACCGCGCCGGATATCGAAGTAGTAGGCGAGGTGGACAATGGCCGCCGGGCCGTCGCCGAGGTCAAGCGACTGCGCCCCGATATCGTCCTGCTGGATCTTTCCATGCCCCAATTGAACGGGGTCGAAGCCACTCGCCAGATTCTCAAGGAAAACCCGACGACTAAAGTGCTCATTCTCTCCGCTCACAGTGAAGACTACTACGTGCAATTCGCCATCGAAGCGGGAGCTTCAGGCTATCTGATAAAAGAGACCGCCGGCATTGACCTGTTGAAGGCCATTCGTGAAGTGGCCGCCGGCAACGCGTATTTCAGCCCCCTTGTAGCCAAACGCCTGCTGAAGAAATGTCAGGAAACTTTTCTCAATGGCGGCCCAGTGAAAGCAAAATCGACGAAGTTGACGAGTCGCCAGGAAGAAGTCCTCCAGTTGATAGCCGAGGGCCATTCGAACAAACAGATCGCCGATAAATTATTCCTCAGTATCAAGACGGTGGAAAAACACCGTCAGGACTTGATGAACCGACTGGACATCCATGATATCGCTACACTCACACGCTATGCCATTAGCACCGGAATCGTAGAGAGTAACATTCAAATGTCTCTGAGCTAGCTCTAGCAGTATGATCTGTCTGTCGTCATATCACTTCGCTGATGCTGCCTATGAGGAACTTCCTGTTGAATCCAACGTGACAGATTTAATGCCATGAAAAAGTACCACTCTACCATCTTGGTCGTAGATGATGACTCCAACGACCTTGTCTTCATTGAAAAAGCGTTCCGTTCCATCGGGGTAACCGACCCGATCCACCTGCTCACCGATGGTCGGGAGGCGATCGCTTACATGTTGGGTGAGGGGAAATTTTCCGATCGCACTAAGTATGCCTATCCCACCTTTATCACGACCGATCTCAAAATGCCAGGTGCCGATGGCTTTGCGGTATTAGAACACCTCAAAAGGAATCCCGCTTGGGCAGTCGTACCCACCGTGGTTTTGACCGCCTCCCGCGATCTGGATGACATCAAAAAGTCCTATATGCTTGGTGCCAGCTCATACCATGTGAAACCCAGCACTTTCGGTGAACTCCGCGAGCAACTTAAGGTCCTACACGCTTATTGGATGACCTGCGAAGTCCCTGAAGTTGACCGGAACGGAAAACAGTTGGTTACGGACGCCAAAGGCAAGCTGGGCGAGCGGTTCAAGCAACCTTAAACAGTATGCCCTCCATTTTGATCCTCCTTCCACCTGCACTTACCATCATAAGAGGTGTATAAGGTGAATACCTGATAGGAAAAGCCTCATATATTTAGTATCTCGTTGGGAATGATTTCCACCCTATATTCCAGCCCTCTACTCACAGCCAGCGCAAAACTGCGCACTCAAAGCAACCGGCCTCATCGTATAATGCTGATTGAGGACAATCCCTATCTATGCCATTACAGCGCCGAAATTCTTATCAATCATGGGTTCGAGGTGAACGCTGCAGAGGATGGCGTATCCGCTTGGAAAGAGTTGAAGTCAAACAGCTATAATCTCGTCATCACCGAACAACACTTGCCCAAACTCTCCGGCTTGGCTTTGGTGAAGAAACTACGTTCTGCGCGCATGGTTTTGCCGGCCATCATCACAACGACAACCCCCAGAGAAGACTTCAAAAGTTACCCTTGGCTTCAGCCTGCATCTATCTTGCTAAAGCCCTATACTTTCACAGATCTCTTAAGCAAAGTGAAAGAGTTTCTGGCGTCTCGCGGAGATATTTTGACGCATCTTCCTTCACCTAACCGGTTCACCCGGCCATCCCGAGACGGTCTTCAGTTCTGACGATTCCGCATGGAGCCAACTGAACTTTGTCAGCTGTCAGCAAAGTATCAGATTGGCTCTTGTTTACCGAAAGCGCTCCC
>CAZRGY010000127.1:0-9741 GCA_964599715.1 uncultured Verrucomicrobiota bacterium
TTCAAAATTCATGTTCTGATCACGGAAGCGAATCACTGTTGCGGCACAAGCTCAAACCTCGTGATCGTCAGGCCACGATCTTCACGGAATGAGCTCAAGATTATCGATGTCAGGATATTGCCAGCAGGAACTCGGTTCGTTTTACCCGCACGCAAATTTCCATTGACCGGACTGAAACGGCTCAATGGGATCATTAAATCGCACCAGCCATCCCCATTCGGCACCAGCTCCCCGGCTTGGATATGACATTCGAAGTTGCCTGAGAAACCCCCTTCCGGCCGGTTGGTGAGCAGCATCACTTGGAGACCCCCCGGTTGCTCCTGACGCAGGCGGAATCGGATGAAACTGCCCTCGGTGGCCAACAAACGTTGTGGCTGGGCAAGCATGGCCGTTCGAATGGACACGCCATAGTGGGTGGTCACCGTCCCATCCGCATGCTTCTTGGCGATGTAAGGACTGGCATTCATGACGCCGTCATCGGCTTGTCCTCGCCATTCACGGGGTGGCATGGTCTTTGTGAAATCAAAGCTCCAAGCTGTCAAAGGCTCGGGCGTGTCGTTGACGGCAAGCTGTCCCGCTGTCTGGAGCGAGGCCACAGCGCTATGATTTGCCGCCACCTCAACTTCACTGCCGTCAGCCAAGCGTTTGAGTCGCACGAGTCCTTCGCTTACTTTCAGCAAGGTGTCCTCATCTCGAGTCGTCATGTCAAAAGCTGTGCCGACAACCTCCACGACGGCGCTTGGAGTACGGACAACCATGGGGTGGTTGACTGGTTGCGGCTTCACTTTCGCGGACAGTGTCCCCTTGGAGAGCATGAGAATCTTCTGGCTCTCCTCAGAAAAAGTCAGCTCGGTTTCGCCGTGCAGGGTGACAAGTGTGCCGTCTCTGAAACGAACTTGTGCCGTGCTTGCTTCCCCCAAGGTCTTCAGGGTGCCTGCTGGCAGGTTTTTTCCGGTCTGAGCGACCGATCCATCACTCCATACAACGGTGCCCGAGCTTTCTATCAGCGTCAGAATGGTCTCAGGCCGTCCGGAGAGAAACAACCAGGCACTCACCGCGAGCACCACGATTGATGCGGCAAGGGCCAGCATGGCGACCGGGATACGTTTTTCCCGCCTTTGTGGAGGGATGCTCGCGACTTGCGTTTCAAGGCGGGCTAAATCACCAAACATTATGGCTTGCTCGGAAATTATGCGCAAATCCTCACGCAGCTTTTCATCATTTACGAGTCGCTGCTGGAAAGCAGTCAGTTCCGCTCCGGAGAGCTTTCGATCTAGGTAGCGCTGGAGAAGCAGGTCGTCGTTCATGATTCGGCCCTCGGTACGATTTTCGGCCATGGTTGCTTTAAGCGCTCATCCATGCATTGTTTGAGCTGCCGGTGCAGCCGCGAAAGCCTCTGATAAACTGCTTCCACACTAGCGCCGACCTCGCGGGCGGTCTCATCACACGAATGCCCCTCAAAATAGCGCAAATGCAAAAGCTGGCGCGACTTTTCCGGCACTGACTCCAGACACTCCCGCAGAGCTTCGATCCGTCGGCCATCCGGGGATGGCGCCTTGGTCCATTCCTCGATCAGCAGATCCAACAGCTCTGGATCGAGCCCTGGCGTCTCAAACTTGTGCTTGCGCAGCCAATCTATGGCTTCTCGCCGGATCGAGACCATGGCCCACGAGAGCAGCGCACCCTCGTGCGCGAAGGAAACGCTCCGGGTCACCGACTTCAAGGCCACATTCTGAAATAAGTCTTCCGCCGCCTGTGCATCGCGTACAATGAGCCACGCCGCCGCGCTCAACCGCTGGCGGGCGTCAAACAGGTGTTTCAATGTGGATTCGTGGTCCAAAGACATCGCTTATGAGGAAACGCTGGTGAACAGAATTTCCTGACACTATTTTAGCCTAGCTTAAATCTGGCCCTCTGGCCAAGGATAGCTTCCCAGCTATGGGTTGCAGTGACCCGACCTCATACTGCCTTTCCCAACTCCCGCAGCGCCTTTCCTATGGCGCGCAAGTTTGGCAGACGCATTTCCTGGTATTCACGACACACCACGAGGCCATCCGCGCCCGCCGCGAAAGCTTGCTTCACTGACTCGCTCAGCACCGCCGGATCGCTCGGATGCGGCCGGGGTGCTGCATTGCGTTGGTGAAAGGGAATGTCGAAGCCGATGCCGGGAAATACGAGCGCCTTGCCTGCAACCCCGTCCACGCAGCGCTTGGTTTCGCGGAACACGTAATTGGGGGAGAATCCTCCGTGAAGCATCCCTTCGAGCGCGGGCTCCTTGGCCGCGTCGAGGCCAAAGACGGCATAAAACAGATCCAGTACTTGTGGTTGGGAGAGGTCGGCGAGGATGGACTTGCCGAACTGCGCTACTGCCCACTCGCGCACGCGCGGTGCCGCGATGTCGTGATAGACCGTGGGCTTGAGGAAGTCCACCGATGATGACATTTCAGCGTAGCTCACTGCCGCCCGGTAAAAGATATCCCAAGTGGTCTGCTGATGATCAATGTGGCGGCCCACGAGCGCGTCGGGTTTCACGGACTTGATGGCCTTTGCCATGCCGCCGATGGCTTCCTCGAGCGCGAGCGCCCATTCACGCTCCCACACTAACACTTCTGGATAACGCATTAGCAGGCGGAGAAACGTCGTCAACGCGCCGTCAGCCGGGCGCACCGGCTCGCGGCGCATGGCCAGAACCCATTCACTCAAGTTCTTGTATCCCTCGCGCAGGCGCGGCTCATCCACGCCTTTGGATTTCATGCGTTCGCGGCAGTGCTGGCAGAAGCACGTGGGCGCTTCGCCCGCCTGGATGAGCCGATAGAGCGGGCCGGTGCGTTCCGCGCCAACCATGAAGCCTTCGAGCGGATTGTGTCGGAACGAATCAACGACAGTTGCCTCCCAGAAAGCACGGTAGTCGGGATGATTCCAACACGCCACGTTTGCGGATTTTCCGTCAATATCGACAGCCAGCACGTGGTCGAAGTTTTCGATCCCGTTGCTGATGGCAGACTTTTTCGGTTCTAGAACGCGCCCCATCAGTTTGATCCCGCGACGGGCGCACAATGGTGCAAGTTCAGCAAACAGATCCTTTCCGGAAAACTCCATCTCGCGCTCGTCAAGATGATGTTGCAGCGTGAGTCCGGCGAACGCTTTGGGATCGTGTCGCGCCCAGACGCGTCGATAACGGCGATCCCTTGGCTCGCGCGGCGTGAAACCCGGATGATCATGAGCCAGCGCGGACTTGGGCACGCTCTGATCGGCGGCGTAAAGGTGCGTGTAAATAAGCAGTGCATTGATGCCCGCTGTTTCCTGAAGTAAGTCCAGCACGCGCTCCAACCCTTCGTCATAGAAGCTGAACGGATGCGCCTGCACGCCGATAAAGACGGGTTTTGTGGGGGCCGCAGCAAGTGTGGGGAGAGCGGAAAAGGGTAGCACAGCGCTGGCGGCAGCGGCGGTCCTTAAGAAGCTCCGTCGGGTCAAAGCGTGCGTGCTCATTTCAAAGCGGCCTGCAAAATGCGGTTTGTTTCCCGCCATGTCTCCCATGCGACGGTTTCAAGATATGTCGCCGTGGCGTCATCGAGCGTGGCGGTGGCGTTCATACTCATGTGTTTAAACATCCATTTCGACATCTTTGCCTGATAGGCATCGGGCTTGAAGGCTGCGAGTTTGGCTCCGTCAGCGTCGTATTTGCCGTGCGGCCACACGTGGAAGGTACGCGGCAGCTTGCCGACCGGGCTTTGCTGCGTGAGCGCAGCGTAGAAGCATGCGAGGTTCAAGAAATGGCCCGCGTCGCCGGGATGCGAATTGTCCTGCGGATGTTGCAATGCCAGTTCGGGTCGCTCGCGATACACGCGCGCCCATGCCGAGGAACACGGTGCGAAGAGCTTGATTTTATTCTTTATCGCAAGGTCCAGAATGCGCTTGCGACCTTCCGCCTCCCGCTCCGTTTTGCCCCAACCCATCTCATAGAACATAGGTTCACCCCCGGCAGCACGAATGGCTTCGCAGTATTTCGTGATGGCTTCGGCATGATTCGGGTTTCCTTCCTTTGGTGCGTCATCTCCCATGATGAACCGGCACACAACCATCATCGACACGATGTCCGGCCTCTCGGCGGCGATTTTCTCCAGAAAGCTTTGGCCCGGTTTGACCCCATATTCATAGCGATTGAACCCCGGCTCGAGGTAAACTCGGATGTCACTGCCACTGCGGCCCACGGCCTCCGGCATGACCATACGACCGACATGACCGGCGATCTTACCGTCCACCTGCTTGGCCACCTCACGCGGCAGATCGTTCCAATACATGCTGCTACTGCCCGCAAAAAGCAGTTTCAGGGGCTCGGCGGCTTCAACGCCACACACGAAATTAAAAGCGATCAGGAAAGAGAGCAGCTTCTTCATAAGATTTCGGGTATCGTACCGGTGCTGTCCGCAAAACGCTCCCGCTTTAATCCTGCCTGCCGTGCCATCGTGAGCCAAAGGTCGGCCAGAGGGCGTTTGCCCGGGTAGTGGAAGTGGCCAGCTTTCCATCCGCCACCGGCGATCAGTACTTGGAGGTCCGCGTAATTATGCTGGTCCCCATCGCTTATACCGCTACCCATCACCAGCGTGGTGCTTCGGAGCAGATTGGAAGCGCGCAAGCGCTTCACGACATGGGCGTAGAACTCCATGTGATACCTGTCGATAAGTGCCAGCTTCTCCTTGGCCTCTTCACCCTTCGTATGGGTGAGCACATGATGGTTCTGCGGTTTTTCGAAGACCCCATCGTAGAAGGTCGGGTTGTCCCATCGCTCGGGGGCGACGACCAGGGTGGCGACACGGGTGAGATCGTTTTGAAACGCATGGATGACCAACTCGGCCATCAGCCGCAGATATTCGCTGCGCTTCTCCGGCACTCCTGCTGGTTCAGCCAGCCCTGGCTTGCTGATGCGTCTGGCGGCAGCTTCCGCATTCTGGATGCGTTGCTCAGTACTCCGGATGGAGTCCAGATATTCGCCGAGCTTCTGCCGGTCTTCACCGCCAAGCCTTTTCTCCATGCTGTGAGCTTGGGCGAGCAATGCGTCGAGGATGCTTTTGGATGGGCCGTCCCGGTCCTGACCGAATAGCCGCCGAAACACGGTGCGTGGATTCTTTTCCGCGATGGCGGCGTAACCGGGGCCATACCAGGAAACACTCTCGAAGTACTTCGTCTCTTTGTTGTCGGAAAAATCATTGGTGCTCAGCTCTAGGGATGGCAAGGCCGTCTGCTGCCCGATCTGGCGGGCAATCAGTTGGTCCAGTGTGGTATTTGTCGGAAAGCCACCATCCAGTGTTTCTTGCGGTGCTGATGAGGTCAACCAGCACGATCCTGCCTGGGCATGAACGCCTGTTCCGGGCACAAATTGGCGGTCCAGTCCAGTGATGAAAGTGAGGTCGTTCCTTGTCTGATCGAGCGGTTCGAGCGTCTTTGTCAGGCTAAGCGGACTCCATCCTGGAGTTGCCTTTTCCGGCATCAGGTTGCTTTGAAGATAACCGTTTGGCGTGTAGATGAAGGCAAATCGACGTGGCTCCGGTTCAGGAGCTGCTTTGGCCAGGCTTGTCAAATAAGGCAAAGCCAAGCCGATGCCAGCTGCGCGCAAGAAATGACGTCGGTTCATGTTTAAAGGCATAGCTGATTACTGTAACGGAGCAGCCTTGCGATTCCTGACGTCGTGACGTTTATTTTCAAGGGGCTTTGTTCCTCAGTCCAAGACGCTCAAGCACTCAAGGCACCGATTAAGGCAGCGACCGGACGTGCGTGAACGGATAGGATCTTGCTATCTCCACTATTATACGGCTGAACTTCCAGCCATCAGCGGCGGCAGCTTGCTGGATCTTTTCCACCGCAGGCATGTCATAGATCTCCAGCTTGCGTCCTATTGCATAGCTGAGCAGATGTTCGATGAAACCGCGGGTAAACTCGTGAGGATTCTGCGCGAGAATCGCCTTGAATCCGGCCGGACCTTCAAAGGATTGTCCCGTCCACTCGCCTTTTGCATCGGTCTTGCCATCCCATTGCCCGATGGGGTTATAGCGTTCCAATGCAAAACCCGGAGGATCGAGACGAATGTGGCAGGAGTAGCAGGCGGCTTTATTACGGTGCACCTCGAATTTCTCTCTGATACTCATCTGAACGGCTGCCTCTTTGGTGTCGTTCTCGATGGTGAACGCAACTTTGGGTTCCGTGGGCGGTCGGTTGAAGATGGTTTCAAGAATCCAGGCTCCGCGCTTGACGGGGCTGGTGCGAAAGGGCAGGGAAGTGACCACCAGCGGGGCCGCCATGCTCATGAAACCACCGCGGTTGCCATCGACAAGTTGGACCCGTTGCCAGCGATTACCTGCTGAATTCTTGGTATTGATCTCCCGGTTCGTAATGGGTGCTGGTTCCGATCCGGTGGCCGCCAGGTCTGGCGATAGCCCATAAAGGCGGGCTAATGGCGGATTCAGCCAGGTATAATCCGCATTCAGGAAGTCCATGATGCTACGATCTTCCACGTGAACCGTCTCGAAAAGGAGCAGGGCTTCCACGAGGGCTGCACCGTGAAGTGTGGTCTTACCTTGGGGGCCGGAGTAGAAGCTTTTGAATAAGTCCCGGTCCGGTTTGGCGCTGTAAAGTTGATCCAGCCTGAGCCACTGCGTGGAAAAAGACTCACTTAACTCCCGGGATCGACGGTCCTTGAGGAGGCGCCTTGCTTGAGCTTCAAGTGTGGCCGGATCATTTAGCTTTCCTGACTTCGCCAGCCTGAGGAGTTCATCATCGGGAGTGGATGACCACAGAAATAAGGCGAGCCGGGTCGCCAGTTCATGGTCTTCCAATCGAGAAACCGGCCCACTGTTTGGTGTCCCATTGGCTTCTACATATAAAAACATGGGCGAGGACATGACGGCGGCGATGGCGTGGCGCATGGCATCAGGTTCCGATTTGCCGTTCTTCCGGGCGTCGTCAAAGAGGGAGCTGAAGCTTCCGTGTTCCTCAGTGGACAATGGACGGCGGAGCGCGCGTTCTGTAAAGGCACGCAGACGTTCATGTGGTCCTGTCTTTGGCTTGGGTGTGGTGGCCGGCTGGATCTGCTGCTTGACGGTTTCAGGCATGACGGGCTGCGGTGGAGAGGGGCGGGTGCTGGTCGGTGACTGATTTTTCCCGTCGGTTATTACCGCCAGATCATCTAAAAGGACGTAATCTCCCTTTAACCCGTCTCCATCCACTATCAGCTTTCTGATGTGGGCGTCTTCTTCAGCACTGAACGACACAAACGTCGTTCCCGCTTCACCTTCTTTCATGTTCAAAAAGAGGGTGGAGGTATCCTTATCGGATTGCACGACGGTCAGCTTCAGAGAGCCGCTTTGCCCCTTTCTCCCCAGCACGCAGAGGGCCAGATGTGATATTCCCTCTTCGGAGTCTTCGCTCCGGATATCGAAGGTGAGTTCAAAGCGTTTTCTCCCCTTCTCTTTGTTAGTTAGCAGGGCAGGGTGGGATGTCGCCTGGGCTGTGCTAAAAGCCGTGAGCCAGATATCGACATCTGGATTTATCGTAAAGCTTCGCTTGCCGAAGGCAGCCTTCACTAGCCCGCCTTTTCCTTTCACCGTCTGGTTCGAGATTGTTTTGGGCACATCGAACACGCCTCCAATGCCGTTTGTAAATGCCTCAGTGAGTTTTCGGCGAAAGTCGGCGAGCCGGATGCTGGATCCCTCCGCTTCTGGTATGACCTCCCGGTCAGGTGCAAATTTGGCGGCCAATTCTACATTTGGAGTGGCAGAAGTAGAGGTCTCCTGCCGTGGTGTGCCGGCTGGCGATTCCTTGGCCGGCTCCACACCAATCAGCGATGCAAAGATTTCACTTTTAAGAGGGAGGTTCGGTGAGTTAACGATCTCCTGTGCGGCCAGAATGTATTGCTCCAACATCACAGGTGAAAAGTCCATCGCATCGCCTCGGTTGCGATACCCATGCTCCGCGCGGCTGTCTCCTGGCAGGCCTAGTTGAGGGCATAGGACGGGATATTTGGCTCCGTACTCTCGCATTTCCACTTTGATTTCATTCGGTAAATGGCTGAGTGCCGGTTGGAAGTAGGATTTGTCACGGATGGGGAGCCGTTCTGGAAACATGCAGACATCCATGTCGAGGCCGAAGAGGTCACGGATGGCATTGTTGTATTCTAGCCGGGTTAGCCTTCTAATCATTGGTTTTCCCGGGTCGATATCCCCCAAAAGCGGATCAGGCCGCACGGCGATCTGTCTGATCCATTTTAAGAATTCCTGCCGCTGGGCTTGGCTGGGCAGATCATTCTCTCGCGGAGGAGGCATCTGGTGCGATTCGATTTTCTCATAGACAGCACCCCAGATACCCCGGTCTTTCATGACTTTGCTTTCGTCCGTGAAATGGGATAGGTCTAATCCGCCCTTTTTGACATCACTGTCGTGGCATTCCAGACAATACGACCGAAGAAAACTGTAATGATCGGCACCCTGTGTGGTTGTGCCGACGAAAAGCACCAAGAGTAGCAGAAATGATTTCATACCCGCGAATACAACGATTGTAACGCATAAAGCCTGACATACTTCTGCCCGACTTGCTGTGAATCTCCCGCACCGGATTGCAAACCATGGCCAGTCTGTGTCTTAGGTTGAGGGATTTGCAAAACTCCAAAGCCGGGGAATGTTCCACCATCTATCATGCCTTCAATAACTTCTGAACAAGTGGCCGGATTGGTTTTTGGTTCATTCGTAGGGGACGCCCTAGCCATGCCCGTGCATTGGTATTACGACCGAGAGGCCCTGCATCGGGATTACGGCGAGGTGAGGGACTATCTGGCCCCGCGCAATCCCCATCCTGGAAGCATACTTTGGCGTTCCAATTATCAGGCGCTCAATGCAAAAGGTGAAATTTTGCATGACCAAGCCCGTTATTGGGGGCAGCAAGGCATCCATTACCATCAACACCTGAAACCGGGGGAGAATACCCTGAATTTGCAGCTGGGACTCGTGCTCGCAGACAGCCTGATGAGCACCGGCCACTATGACCCCGATTTATATCTGGAGCGATTCGCTGAGTTCATGCTCACCCCGGGCCGTCACCGTGACACCTACATTGAGGAATATCATCGCAACTTTTTCACCCGCTACGCCCAAGGCAAACCTCTGAGTAAATGCGGCGGTGAAGACATTCATATCGGCGGACTGGCTCATGTGGGCTTGCTTTGCGCATGGTTGGCAGATGATGAAACTGCAACTCGGGCAGCAGTGCGGACACATGTCTCCCTGACCCACAACAGTCCGGATACCTTGCAGGCAGCGGATGATTTGGTGCGAATCTTGTTGGCAGTTCTGCATGGCCGCTCGTTGGAGCATGCCATTATTGAGATTGGCAACCAATGGCTTCCCCCTAAGCAGGCACGCGAATGGCTCAGGCATCCGGACAGCGTCATCGTCGGCCAACGCTTCAGTACCGCCTGTTATATCCGAGAGTCTTTTCCCGCCACCCTCTATCTAGCGCTCAAATATGCGCAAGATATCGAAGGTGGTTTGGTGGCAAACACGAGTCTGGGTGGAGACAACTGCCATCGCGGCGCGGTGCTCGGCGCATTGCTGGGGGCAGCAAACGGTTTCAACAAAATACCTTCTCGTTGGCGGGACGGCCTTAAGGCCAAAGATGAACTGGACAGATTCAGTGAGGCTTGGGCACAGCCAGATTAGCTGGTGTATCTTAATTCACACCGCCGTCTTCAAACGC
>CAZRGY010000128.1:0-9738 GCA_964599715.1 uncultured Verrucomicrobiota bacterium
ATCGGGACGACGCATCTGACGAACGGGTGTTATCGGCTGCATCCGGTGGAGTGGGGCATTGGCGAGGCGGCGGGGGCACTGGTGAGTTTTTGCGCGCAGAGGAAAACGGAACCGAAGGCCGTGCGGGAGAAACGGGAGCTGCTGGTGCAGTTTCAGCAGGGGCTGGCGAAGGCGGGAGTGGAGCTGGAGTGGAAGTGACCGGTGGCACCGGCTGGCCAATAACTGAACTCTGAACATCGAAGAATTATCGCGGAAGGGATAAGTTTGAGCCTCCTCACGTCGGCTGCTACGAATGGAGGGAGCGATGCGGCTGGCTGGCATATTCATCGGACTGGCGGTTCTGTTTCTGGTTCCATTCCTGATCTGGGGTGAGGGCTTGGCCGAGTCATTTTCTTTTGAGGGTTCGGTGGAGTGGCTAAGGCAGCAGGGCAAGTTCGCCTGGTTGGCGGGCGTGATCTTACTGGCCAGTGATCTGTTTCTGCCGATACCCGCCACCGGGGTGATGGCCGCCCTGGGGCTTATCTATGGTCCGGTTTTGGGTGGCTTGATCGGAGCGACTGGTTCGTTTCTCTCCGGCATGATGGCTTACGGTCTCTGCCGTTTGCTGGGGCGCGGGACAGCGGTGCGCTTGGTGGGGGAAAAAGACCTGCAACAAGGGGAACGATTGTTCACGAAACTCGGCGGCTGGCTGGTAGTGGTTTCGCGTTGGTTGCCTTTATTTCCAGAAGTCATCGCGTGCATGGCTGGCCTGACGCAAATGCCTATTCGGCTCTTTGTGGTGGCACTGCTGTGTGGTTCGGTGCCGATGGCGTTCACTTACTCGGCCATCGGGCATGCCGGGGTGGAGCATCCGGGGATGGCGCTTGCCTTGAGTGCATTGGTGCCGCCGGTGCTCTGGTTGATGATCCAAGGCTGGCTTAAGCGAGCTGCTAAACAGCCGGACTAGATAGTTACGCCCGTCATTCTAAAGAGTGTGCGAGTGAATAATTGATTTGGCCGGGTGGAGCGATTTACTTTGTGCGCGTGTCAAATCCCGGAGTGATCATCCCTTTGATCGGAGGCGTGCTCGCCATCGTTTTTCTGATGTTTTCCCTCCGGGCGGGCCGCCGCCGCCGATTGCTGGATGATACCCCCACTTGCAAGACCACCGGCGTATTCATCGGGATGGTGGAGCTGAAGGGGACGGCGGAATCGGAACAGCCTTTGCGGAGTTTTTTGGCGGAACAGAATTGTGTGCACTATACTTGGAGCGTGGATGAGCATTGGTCCCGCACGGTGACGGAGACCTACACTGACAACGAGGGCAAGACGCAGACCCGCACGCGGCATGAGAGCGGCTGGACCACGGTGGCCAGTGGGGGGGAGCAACAGCCCTTCTACCTGCAAGATGATTGCGGTGTTGTGCGAGTGGTGCCTGAAGGAGCAGAGTTGGAATTGACCACGATCTTTTACGAGACCTGCGTGAGATCTGATCCGCTCTATTACGCGAAAGGCCCGTCGCATTCGGTGATGGATTCAGATCATCGGCGGCGTTTTGTTGAGAAGGCTATCCAGTTACATCAGCGGATCTATGTGATGGGGCAAGCGCGTGAGCGGCAAGATATCGTGGCGGCGGAGATCGCGCAGAGCGACAAGGCTGCGATGTTCATGATCTCAACACGGGATGAGGAAGCGATCAGCGGAGGTATGACGAGTGCGTTCTGGTGGTGGGGTTTAGGCGGGTTGTTATTGGTTGGGGGTGGTATCGTGATCGGGAGTGCCAAAGGCGGATATGAAACGCCGCTACCTATGTTTCTAGGTGTGGTCGGTTTTCTTTTCTCATGGTTTGTTGGTTGGGCTTGGATGGTCTTTAACAGCGTGGTGGGTCTGCGCCAAAGGGTGAAGCAGGCATGGTCGCAGGTGGATGTGCAATTGAAGCGACGGCATGATCTGATCCCTAATCTGGTGGCGACGGTTAAAAGCTTACGGGATTACGAGAGCAAGTTGCAGACGGAAGTGGCGACCTTACGAGCTCAGATGGCGGCGACACCACCGGGTGAAGCGGGGGCTGATTATTCGGGCATCGCCCCGATGCTATTGGCCATCGAGGAAAACTATCCTGAACTCAAGACCGAGGAGTCGTTCCTGAACTTGCAACGGAATCTGATCGATACCGAACAGCGCATCGCCTTGGCGCGGGGGTATTTCAACGAGATCGCCTCGTTCTATAACACCCGTTTGCAGGTGGTGCCGGACCGGTTTCTGGCGGCTTTGGCGGGGATGCAGCCACAAGCATTGCTACTGGCCGAGAGTTTTGAGCGGCAGGCGGTTACGGTGAATTTTGCCCGATGAAGTCTGGCGATTTGCCCTCCGTCGGCCTCTGCGAAGGTGCATTTTTTAGGTAAACGGGGTAATTTTTACCGTTCCTTAACAATATTCCCCACTTTTTAGAGAACTTTTCTACCGGTGGCGGCGTTATACTGCCATACATGATGAAAGCCCATGCAGCCAAACTGACGGGAATGCTCGCCACGGGAGCCATGTTGTTTGCCTTGAGTGCACAGGCAGAGTGGAGCCAGTTCCGGGGTCCTAACGGCAGTGGAACGGTGGCCGGAGCCAAACCGCCGATCGAGTGGAGTGATTCCAAGAATGTGCAATGGAAGACAGCTTTGCCGGGACCTGGCTCATCCGGTCCCATTTTGGTTGGAGATAGGATTTTCGTCACCTCATGGTCTGGCAATGGGGTGAATGGTGACCGGAGCGCCTTGAAGCGGCATTTGGTCTGTCTGGATAAGAAGTCCGGTAAAGTGCTTTGGGACAAGGTGGTGGCCGGGGAATCGAATGTGGACCGTTACGATGGTTTTATGCAGGAGCATGGTTATGCCAGCCATACGCCTACTAGCGATGGCGAGCGGGTGTATGTGTATTATGGCAAGGCTGGCGCACTGGCATTTGATCTGAATGGCAAGCAACTTTGGCAGACGAATCTGGGTACGGGTGCCAATTCAAAGAACTGGGGTTCCTCTTCCAGTCCGGTGCTCTACAAGGACAAGGTCATCATCAACGCCTCCGAAGAAAGCCATGCGATCTATGCGCTGGATAAGAAGACCGGCAAACAGGTCTGGAAGGCCGAGGGCGCTGCGTTGGACCTGGTGTTCGGCACGCCGGTGTTGATGGAGACGGCGGGCCGGTCTGAACTGATTCTCGCGCTACCAAATGAGCTTTGGTCCTTGAACCCGGATACCGGCAAGTTGCGTTGGTATGCGGAGACAGGAATGTCAGGCAACGTGGCCCCCAGTGTGGTGCCGGGCAAAGACGTGGTTTATGCCTTCGGCGGATATCCGCAACTGGCGGCGGTGGCAGTGAAGACTGGTGGCAAGGGTGATGTTTCGCAGAGCCATGTGCTTTGGCGGTCGCGGGACAGTTCCTACATTCCCACGCCAGTGTTGCATGAGGAACGTTTGTATTTCGCGAGCGATGCGGGATTCGCCGTGTGCCTGGATGCGAAGACCGGTTCGCTCGTTTACAAGGAGCGTCTGCCGGGTGCGAGTGCCAGCGGGCGTGGCAAGCCGTTTTACGCTTCTGCAGTGTTGGCCAACGGGCAGGTCTATGCCGTGAGTCGCAAGAGCGGCACGTTTGTGTTTCCTGCCGCGCCTGAATTCAAAATAGTGGCGCAGAACCGACTGACTGATGAAGGGCAGTTCAACGCGACGCCAGCCCTCGAAGGCCAGACAATTTTCCTCCGCTCCGACCGTTACCTCTACTGCATCAAGTCCGGTGCAGGCGGCAGCGCGGGTGAATGATCCTCAAAACCAAACCAAACAGAACGACAAATGAAAAAGACAGCCATATTGGCAGCACTGGCGCTGAGCGCCACCGTGTGGAGCACAGCAGCACAAGAGGGTGGTCAACGCCCTGAACGTCCGGGTGGTCCGCGTCCAGAAGGTGGCCAGCAGGGCCAACGCCCGGAAGGTGGTCGTCCCGGCGGATTCGGTGGCCGTGAAGGCGGTCAGGGCGGTTTCCGTCCCATGCCGAACCCCATGATGACGGCCTTGGATGCAAACAAGGACGGCATGATCGATGAATCTGAACTGAAGAATGCCACGGCGGCACTCAAGACCTTAGATAAGGACGGCGACGGCAAGTTGTCCGCCGAAGAGCTGCGGCCAGCCGGTATGGGTGGGCGTGGCGGATTCGGAGGCCAAGGTGGACCTGGCGGGCCTGGTGGTGAAGCTGGCCCGGGAGCTCCTGGTGGCCAAGGTGGTGGTGATTTTGCCGCCCGCTTGCTGGAGAGTGACAAAAACGGCGACGGCAAGCTCTCAAAGGAAGAGCTGCCCGAGCGGATGCAGCAGATGTTCGACCGGTTGGATTCCAATGCCGACGGTTTCATCGACAAGACCGAGATAAACGCCATGGCCAACCAGATGCGCCAACGCGGTGGCGGTCAGGGACGTCCTCCGGGTGAGGGTGGTCAACGTCCGGAAGGCGGCAATCGTCCGCAGCGTCCACCGACGGAATAATCATTTCGGTAAGTGAGTGAGCAGAGAGGGGCAGCGTTCGCGCTGTCTCTCTTTTTTATTCGTGAACGTGGATTTGCCCTAGGCAACGGCGGGAAATGCTCATGGCCTATCAGCGGACATTTAGGCACAATGACTCGCAATGAAACCCCGGTTGGCTTTTTTAACAGCGCTGTCTTTGCTGGTCTTCTCGATTTCGGCGGCGGACATAAAGCATCCGAACATCATCTTTATCCTCGCGGATGATCTGGGTTGGCGGGAGTTGGGTTGTGATGGGAACACCTTCAACGAAACGCCGCACTTGGATCAGTTGGCGCGCGAGGGGATGCGGTTCACCCAGGCTTACGCTGCCGCACCGGTATGTTCTCCTACTCGCGCGGCCTTCATGACCGGTCAGGCGCCGGCGCGGTTACGCATCACGGATTATCTGGGACCACAAGAGCCGGATAAATTTCTGAAACCCGGCACGCCGACCATCAACCAGTTGCTCAAGACGAAAGGCTATGTGAGCGGGCTGGTAGGCAAGTGGCATCTGACCGGCGATTACAAGTTGGAGCGTGGCTCACCGCAAAAGCACGGCTGGGATGAGATCATCTGCTCGGAAGTGACGTATATCGGACCGGGCAGTTATTACCCGCCTTATAAGCATATGCCGGATGAGAAGGTGCTTCCCGGTAAGGAGTATCTGACAGACCGCCTGAACTACGAGGCGGTGGAATTTATCAAGAGGCACAAGGACCAGCCGTTCTTCCTCTACCTTTCCCATAACGCGCCCCATACGCGACTGGTGGGCAAACCGGAGTTGGTGGAGAAATACAAAAAGAAACCGGGTTCGGGCACGGATCAGAACAATCCTGAGCTGGCCGCGATGGTGGAATCGATCGATGAAGGGGTAGGGAACATCATGCGGGCTTTGAAGGAGTTGAAGCTGGAGGAGAACACGCTGCTGGTCTTCACCTCGGACAATGGCGGCGAGTCGACGCGATCCAAGGGAAAGGGAGTCACTTCGGTGGCGCCTTTGCGGGGAGGCAAATCCCATGTCTATGAAGGCGGTATCCGGGTGCCTCTGATTATCCGTTGGCCGAAAGTTGTGCGACCCGGAACGGAGAATGCAGAACCGGTGGTCACGCAAGATTTCTTCCCGACGTTTTTGGAGATCACGGGGATCAAGGTGCCCGATCCCAAGGTGTTGGATGGAGTCAGCCTGGCGGGTCTGCTACGTGGGGAAAAGAAGTTGTCGCGGCAGACGCTTTATTGGCACTACCCGTTGCCCAAACCGCATTTCTTGGGCGGCGTCTCCTCGGGAGCCATCCGTGATGGGGACTACAAGCTCATCGAGTTTTACGATACCAAGGAAGTGGAGTTGTATGATTTGGCCAAGGATATCGGCGAGCAGCACGACCTCGCTGCCTCCATGCCGGATAAAGTGAAAGAATTAAAGCGCAAGTTCGCCGCGTGGCGCGAGCGCGTGAATGCGGAGATGATCACTCCGGTGACGTCCAAGCCCGGTAAAAACAAAAAGGGCTCCGACTAAGCCGCGTTAAGCCGCTGGTGCGTAGTGGCAGTAGATGGAGCGGAGCATGGCCGGGTTCTGCAAGGCCTGTTCCACTTCAGCTTTTTCTTTGATCAGATACCACAACGGCTGGTTCACCTTCGGTATCTGGAAGAATGCCTCGGAGACTTTCTTGTCCCAATTGGGCGCGAAGTAGCGCAGGTCATCCGGGCGGATCTCCTTGCGGCACTCCGGGTGGCGGCAGAGGCAGCCGAAGTTCTCGCGCAGGTTCAAGGTGCCGTAGTCGTCGGTGAGTTCCTCGCCCACCTGGATGTCCCGCACGGCGATCTCGAAGTCGTAGCCGGCAGACATGCAATTCGCATTGCAGGAGTGGTTGAAGAACCGGGAGTGATCCCAGCACAGGATGATGTTCCCACGCGAGTCCACGAAAGAGTACTTCTCGAGGATCTGCTGGTAAACGGGCTCCATGGCAGCAGCCTGCTCTGGAGTGAAGACCCGATCAAGGTCGTCACGCACCCACACGATGGTGCCTTTGGGGATGAAACGAGTCGCGAAGACGCCGTGTCCTATTTCTTCGCTAACGAGCTTTAGTTCAGTGTCCTGGTGGACCACGGATGCGGATTTAAGAAAATCCGTTGCGGGAAGCAAACAATTTTGTGATTTCCCCTAAAGATATAAGCGAGGCTAATCACTTTCTGCTGCGTCCGAAGTGATATCCGCCTGATACACGGGACTGACGGAAGCGTGGGGCGTTTCCGCCACTGGGCTTCGTATCGTCGAAGAGTGAGGTATACTTATACTCGAACTTGTCGAGCTTCTCACGTTTGATGGTCTTACCGATGAAACGTTCGATGGAAGCGACGTGGTCGCGATCCTCAGCCAGCATCAAGGTCAGGGCATCACCTGTGGCCTGGGCACGGCCGGTGCGGCCGATGCGATGGACGTAATCTTCCGGGTGTTGTGGTACATCATAATTGATGACGTGACTGACGCCTTCGATGTCCAGTCCGCGCGCGGCGATGTCCGTGGCGACGAGCACTTCGTATTTGCCATCGCGGAATCCCTTGAGCGCATCTTCGCGCTCGCGCTGGGTGCGATTGGAGTGCAGGACCGTGACCGCATGATTCTTGCGCTTGAGCAAGCTGCCCACCTGATCGGCATTCTGTTTCGTGCGGCAGAAGACGATGATGGAATCGTAGTGCAAGCGCTCCATGATCTCGATGAGGAGATCGTTCTTCTGCATGGAGTTCACCGGATAAAGCGCGTGGCTGACGGTCTCCGCAGGACTGCGCCGGGCGCCGATCTCCACGGTCTCGGGGTTATTCATCGCCCACTGGATGAGAGTTTCAATCTGGGGCGGAACAGTGGCGGAGAAGAGGGAGCTTTGACGTTTCTTGGGGCAGCTTTCAACAATGCGACGAACGTCCGGTAAGAACCCCATGTCCAGCATGCGATCAGCTTCGTCCAAGACGAGGAATTCGATATGGTCCAGGCGGCAGGCGCCTTCCTGCATGTGGTCGAGCAAACGACCGGGCGTGGCCACCAGAATGTCCACACCGGTGGAGAGGGCTTCACGCTGCTTGCCGTAGCCGACGCCACCATAGATGACAGCGACGGTCAAATCTGTGAACCGGCAGTAATCCCGCACGGCGGTCTCCACCTGGGAGGCCAACTCGCGGGTCGGCTCAAGGATGAGCACGCGGGGCGCTTTCTGATGGCTGCCAAGTTTGGAAAGGATGGGCAGGGTGAAGGCGGCGGTCTTGCCGGTGCCAGTCTGGGCACTGCCGATGACGTCGCGGCCTTCGAGGATGAGGGGGATGGCGCGGAGCTGGATGGCGGTCGGTTCTGAGTAACCCATCGCTTTCACACCCTCCAACACGTGGGCAGACAGACCAAGTTGTGCAAATGACATGACGATAATCTCTAAAATTCTATGGACAACCGCATGGCAGTCCGGCAATCGGAAGTGTTCCAAATTTATGGTAGTGAAGGAAAGCCTTTAGTTTGTGGGAGTTCGGAGGCGAGAATAGGGGTATTTCGGGGGTGAAGGACATTTTTATGCCACTAGGAGCCATTTACCTATTGCGTCAGGGGGGCTAGGTGTGAATTATACGCGTCCGATTGCGTCGGAGCGTAGCTCAGCCCGGTAGAGCACTTGCTTTGGGAGCAAGACGTCGCAGGTTCGAATCCTGTCGCTCCGACCATCTCTTCCCTTCTGGTATGACTCTCAAAGAAATCCGTCTGGAGTTGAACCGTCTGGCTGAGCCCATCCGGGCAAAGTTTTCCCAACGTTATTTTACTGGTCGCAACGGCTATGGTGCTGATGACAAATTCATCGGCCTGACCGTGCCGCAGGTGCGGGAGGTGATGAAGCGGGCGGTGGATAGCCCAATCGAGGTGGTTTTGGTGCTCCTGAAATCTCCCATCCATGAAGAACGGCTGCTGGCTTTGCTCATTTGGGTCCGGCAGTTCGCCAAAGGGGATGCCGCGCTGCGCGAGCAAATCTTCCGTAGCTATCTGGAGCATACGAAGTGGATCAACAACTGGGATCTGGTGGATGCCTCGGCGCGTGACATCGTGGGCGCCTGGTTGGCGGACAAGGATCGCGGTGTGTTATATCGGTTGGTGAAATCGCCGAGCCTGTGGGAGCGGCGTATCGCCATCATCGCCACACACTACTTCATCCGTGAAAAAGAACTGCAGGATACCTTTGCCCTGAGTGAGATGTTGCTGACTGACCGCGAGGACCTTATCCACAAGGCAGTGGGGTGGATGCTGCGCGAGGCGGGGAAGCGCGATCTGGCGGCGCTGGAGCGCTTTCTGGTGAAACACCAGCAGGAGATGCCGCGCACGACTTTGCGCTATGCCATTGAGAAGCTGCCAGAAGAACGGCGGCAGGAGTATCTGCACGGTACGGCCCGATCGAGGTAACGAAAAAAGCGCCCGGCGAGTAGCCGGGCGCTGATAAAAGCGGGGCGAAGAATTACTTGGCGGCCGGAGCGGCAGCCTTCTTCAACTGGATGGCCAAGCGGGACTTCTTACGGTCCACGGTCTCTTTCTTGATGGCGCCAGCCTTCACAGCCTTGTCGAGCGCGGAGACGGCCACCTTGAGGGCGGCAGCGGCTTCGTCGGACTTACCGTCTTTGAGGAGCTTCAGGTAGCTCTTTTCCAAGGTCTTGACCCGGGACTTAGCGGAGGTGTTACGGGCATGCTTGCGCGCGTTGCTGCGCATGCGGCGTTCGGCTGACTTCGTATTCGGCATAGCTTCTAAAAATCGTGTTCTTGCAAACTAAGAGCCGCGAACTTTAACGGAACCAAAGAAGATGTCAACGGCTTGTTCGGGGTTATCTGGTTTTAGCCGTAGTGCCTCTTTCGGCCATCATGGTGTCAATTCTGGACGTGATTAGCGCTGTCAGAGTATCTAGGGGCATACTAGCGTCCAACCGATACAGATAAGGCTTTTTGAGGTTTAAGAAAATTTCTCGGGCGCGGTCCAGTGTTTCCGTTTTTTCGAAATGATTAGCGGTATCGCCTCGGGAACTGATGCGGCTTAGTCCGACTTTAGTGTCTACATCCAAAAGTATCAGTAAGTCAGGTTCGGGGGCGAAAGACTCATTCTTTCGGATTAATTCATCCGGATCTAGGCCGCGAGCCCCTTGATATGCCGCAGTTGAAAAGTAGTAACGGTCAACTATGACGACATTTCCCTTTTGCAATGCTGGGAGCAGT
>CAZRGY010000129.1:0-3226 GCA_964599715.1 uncultured Verrucomicrobiota bacterium
CTTCGTCATGAACCCCGTGCCGTAAGGTCGGGGTCGGATTTCGTCATTGGTCATTTCCAACTTTCCTCTTATCCTCCGCCCGCCCATGACAGCCGATGCCGCCAAAAAACCATTACTAAGCCGCTTCCGCTTCCAGGAAGCCGGTCTCGTATGGGTCATTCTCGTTCTGGGCGCCATTCTCGCCTGGAAAGGTGGCACCGTGAAGCTGCCCGTCTTCGAGATCGGCCCGGATGGCGAGCGCCAGCGTGTCTTCGATGTCGATGCCGATGGCGAACGCACTCCCCGCTTCGAGGAGAAGAATAAGTTCCTCAACGCCCAAAACCTCGCCCAACTAGCAAAAGACACCAGCTTCATCGCCATCATGGCCGTTGGGGCAACCTTCATCATCATCGCTGGCGGTATCGATCTTTCAGTCGGCTCCATCTACGCCCTCGCCTCCGTCACCGCCGCGCTAGTTCTACGCAGATATGGGGTAGACGGCCCCCACGCGGACGCTTCTGACTGGGTCTCTGTGCCTATCGGCGTCATCACGTGTGTCGGCGTCGCCACCCTTTGCGGTCTGCTCAATGGCGGCATGATCACGCTGCTACGTGTGCATCCATTTATCATCACCTTGGGCACTATGGCCATCTTTCGCGGTATCGCCTTCGTATTGACGAAAGGTCAGTCCATTGGCGGATTTCCTGAAGGTTTTCGCAATCTCATCCAATGGGGCACGGATGGCGGGCTCAGTCTCACTCCCATGATCGTGATGCTGCTCGTCACCATCATCGGCGCAATCTACCTCTCGCGTATGGCCGCCGGTCGACGCATCTACGCCATCGGCGGCAATGAACTCGCCAGCCGCTACAGCGGCATCCGCGTGGAGCGCGTGAAACTCGGCGTGTTCGTCATCTCCGGACTCACTGCCGGCATCGCCGCCCTGCTCTCCATCGGCTACTACGGCGGCGCCACATCAGGTGACGGCCAAGGCTACGAATTGAAAGTTATCGCGGCCGCTGTCATCGGCGGCGCGAGTCTCTCTGGTGGTAAAGGCACTGCCCTTGGCGCGTTACTTGGCGCGCTCATCATCCAGATGATCGATAGCGGCATCGTCATCCTCGGCATCGACCAAAATTACAGCCAGATCATCATCGGTGCCGTCGTCATCATCGCTGTCGTGCTGGATCAATTAAATGCCTGGCTCGCGAGAAAACGCTTGGTATCGGCCCCAGACAAGCGTGCCACGTAGGGAACCTCTGCTTCCCTCGCACACCACTGCTTATTTTCAACTTAGGACAGCAAAGCTCGGCATCCCTTTTGCCAACTTTGCACTTTGAACTTCTTCCGCTGAACTTTAACTTCCGGGCCGCGCATGATAGGCCAATTGATCGCTCAGCTCCGGTCCGCCGCCAGCTACCTTGCCAAACGACTCCCCGCTCTGGCGGTCTTTCTTGCTGTCATCATCGGTTTTCAATGGACCGAAGAGGCCTACCGCAGCGAATTCGGTGCCGAGCCTGACGAAGCCGCGCATTATGTGACCGGTCTGATGGTTCGCGATTACATCGCCGCCGGTTGCCCGGGCAACCCGCTCAAATTCGCCAACAAATTCTACGAACACTACCCCAAGGTCGCCCTCGGCCATTGGCCCCCGGGCTTCTATGCCGCCCAAGCAGCGTGGACGCTTCCCTTCGGTGCTGGCCGCACCTCGATTCTCGTTTTCATGGCGCTCCTGACCGCCTTGCTGGCTTGGACCACCTATCTGGTCATTGAAAACCTCCTCGACGTGCGTTGGGCCTGGTTGGGTGGCCTGCTGCTTTTGCTCCTACCCCAGATTCATCGATATGGCGGTCTCGTGATGATGGAGATTCCCATGTCGCTGCTGACCTTGTGGGGAGCACTGGCCTATGGCCGCTATCTCGGCACAGGTGGCTGGAAAGCCTCGCTGGCTTACGGACTCATCGCCTCCGCCACCATCCTTACGAAATACGCGGGCTTGGCCTTGGCCTTTGTTCCCTTGGTAGGACTCGTCGTGTGTGCGCGCTGGTCCTGGCTCAAACGCTTCGCCTTCTGGTTGCCCGCTGGCGTGGTCTTCATCATCTGCACCCCATGGGTTCTGGCCACGCTCAAACTGGCGAGCGACGGTATGGCCGATCAAAAACCCTCGCTCAGCTTCATCATGGAAGCTGCCGGATATTTCATCGGCAAGATCGAAGCCGCCACCGGCATCGCCCTGCTCGCGTTTGCGCTGGTAGGCATCATCGTGAGTTTCGGTGTGGAACGGGAGAAACGTCCGCAATGGGCGGTTCTGCTAGGGCTAATCATCGGCACCTATCTTCTCTATCTGCTTGTCCCGGCAGGTTTGGAAGCGCGCCATATGACTCCGGTGCTCGCTCCCGCCATCATCTTTGCCCTGCTGGGAATGCGTAGCTTGGCAACTAATCTAAGCCAACGTGGCTTGTCTCCGACCACAGCTTGCACACTGAGTGTGGCAGTGGGCATCGCCGGTTTTGCGATCGAGACCTTCAAAATTCAGCCCAAAGGCTACCGGGGATATCAAGCCGTCGCCGAGACCCTGCGCACCGAAGCACCTGAACCCAAGACCGTCGTCCTCGTCTCCTCCGATGCCCGCGGTGAAGGCATGTTCGTCTCCGAAGTGACCTTGGGTGAAAAACGTCCGGATACGGTGGTAAAGCGCGCCAGCAAACTGCTCGCCTCTAGCTCATGGAGTGGCGGCACCTACGAAGCCAAAGCCAATAGCGCCAGCGAGACAGTCGATTTATTAGCCAAGGAAGGCGTGCAATTTCTCGTCATCGACCGCACCATCCCGGCCCGGTTGAAGGTCCAACACCATGAGTTGCTGGAAAATGCGGTCGCTGTGGCCGGTGCTCAATGGCAGTTGGTGGGTAAATTCCCCATCACCCGTGCGGGTGAGATCACCCCAGATGGACTCGAAGTTTACCGGCTCAAATAGGGCTTGACCCCTTGGGACCATCTTTACCTAGACTCTGCGCGATTTTGAATACGAAAGAAGCCATCTTGGCCGCCTGCAAAAACGACGAACTGGAGCCCTGCGCCAGCGTCGTGATGCCCGTCTATAACGAGGAAGCCACCGTGGCGGAAGTCATCCGTGTCGTGCTCGAGCAACGCCCGGTGAAGGAACTGGTCATCGTGGATGATTGCTCCAAGGATGGCACTTATGCCGTACTGCAAAAGCTGGCCGCCGAAAACCCGCGTATCCAGCTTT
>CAZRGY010000129.1:3245-9696 GCA_964599715.1 uncultured Verrucomicrobiota bacterium
GGGAAAAGGTGCCGCCCTCCGCACTGCTATCAGCAAGGCCACCTGCCCCATCGTGCTGATCCAGGACGCTGACCTTGAATACGACCCCCACGAATATTACCTCCTTTTGCGTCCCATCTTGGCCGACCGGGCGGATGTCGTATATGGCTCACGCTTCCTTGGCTCCGGCTCCCATCGCGTTCTGTATTACTGGCACTCGCTGGGCAACAAGGTGCTCACCACTATGTCCAACATGTTCACCAACCTGAACCTGACGGATATGGAGACCTGCTACAAAGTCTTCCGCCGCGAGATAATCCAAGGCATCAAAATCGAGGAAAACCGCTTTGGTTTCGAACCGGAGATCACCGCCAAGATTGCTGCCAATAAAGAACTCCGCATCTACGAAGTGGCCATCTCCTACTACGGCCGCACCTACGCCGAAGGCAAAAAGATCGGCTGGAAAGATGGGGTCAGTGCCCTGCGCTGCATCCTCAAATACAATCTCTTCCGCTAAATCATGTCGAGCCGCCCCAACGAGTTCGCGCTGACGAACAATTTCGAGTTCGAAGCGCTGAAGCAGGCTGAGAACTACCGCAAGCGCCTCTTGCTTGAATTTGGTCCGCATCTGCAAGGGGACGTCATCGAAGTCGGCGCCGGTATCGGCCAGATCACCACCCAGGTCGCCGCCCTGCCCGCCGTCAAATCCGTTCTAGCCATTGAGCCGGACCCTGAATTCTGCGAAATGTTCAAGGCTGGCGTGCCCGAGATTCCGCTCATCCGCGGCACGGTAAGCGCCCTCAGCAGCGATTCCGAATGGAACGCCATCGTCAGCATCAATGTACTCGAGCACATCAAAGAAGACGCTGAAGAACTCGCCCGCTACGCCAAACTCCTGAGCAAACGCAAGGGCCGCCTCTGCCTCTTCGTCCCCGCTCGCCCGGAGATCTACGCCCCCATCGACAAAGATTTCGGCCACTTCCGTCGTTACTTGAAGCCGGAACTTAAACAGAAATTGGATGATGCCGGTTTTAACATCGTGCGCCTGCAATACTTCAATATCACCGGCTACTTCGCCTGGTGGTTGAATTTCTGCGTGCTGAAAAAGCGTAAGTTCGAAGTGGGCTCCGTCCGCCTGTTTGACCGCGTCATCTTTCCCGTGACCAGCACCGTGGAAAGCTGGCTGCCTGCGCCCCCGTTCGGACAAAGCTTGCTCGTGGTGGCCGAGGCCAAATAACTGCCGAGGGCAGCAATCTATCTGCTCTTCGCCCGCTCAATCGTTTGCGTCAGATAAGCCTCAAACTTATCCGTCACCGAGCTCCAGCTGAATTTCTCGCAGACCAATTTGCGCGCATTACCGCCGATCCGTGCTCGCTCAGTGGGTGATTTCAGCAATTCGATCACCGCATCCGCAAAGGCATTCGGTTCATCTTCGAGACGGATATCTTCCTTATCCGTGATATCCAGCCCTTCTGCTCCCACCCGCGTGGAAACCACCGGCAAAGCCATTGCGAGCGCTTCGTAAATCTTGATACGTGTTCCCCCACCCGCCCGCAAAGGCACCACCATCACCGAAGCATCACTCAGATGCGGCCGCACATCAGGCACCGTACCAGTGATGATGATTGATGGGTCCGCCTTCGCCAAGGCCAGCACCTTCTCAGGCGGCTTACGTCCCACGATGACAAACGTCGCCTGTGGGTCTGCCGCCTTGATGCGCGGCCAGATGGCTTCGTTGAAATACAGCACACAATCGATATTGGGCTGCCAGTCCATGGACCCGAGAAATACGATCTTGCCCGGCTTGGCGGGTTCCTTGGAGGGCTGGAAGAAATCCACATCCACCCCCGTCGGTACACTGCCCAAGACATTCCCCAGCCCGTAATCTTTCCGCATCAAATCGCAGTCATTGTCAGAGACCCCCACCACGGCATCAAACTTCGAGCAGAACTCCCGCTCCACCGTTCGCAGGCGCTGCCACTGGTTGTTCAGATACCATTTCTTAAGCCCCGTCGCGTTCGCCGCCATGCGCTCCCAGATGAGGGCCTCGACATTGTGCTGAAACAATAAGCAAGGCGTCTTGGGCCGGAACCCACCGTGAAACACACTCGGTGCCGGCGTCAAAAAATCACAGACCAATACATCCATGCCCTGCTCTCCATCCAGTTTCGCGATGATCTGTTCCCAGGCACTGGAGCGATACTTGTCGATCACGTACGGATTACGGCTCAGAAGAAAATTCCCCAGCAATTCGCCGGCGAACTTCGGTGAGTTCTTGGGCGTCTCCCGCCAATCGATCCAAGTCTGCTGGCTGGAGTATTCCCCCGCCTCCGCCGTATGCTGGCGTGCCGTCGGGTCCAGCGCCACATAATGCACCGGATGACGGCGGTTCAACTCCTTCAACATCTGATAGGTACGGATTTTTCCCCCGGTATCCACCGGGTGCAGCGGCCCGCTCTTCAGCCAGACGATCCGCCATGGTCTTTTGTCGCTCATGAACCCGCACAGGTTGGCGGGCGACTGGCCGCCTGACAAGCCAGTGCTCAGATAAATGGTGCGCACAGAGACTTGCCCCGCTCCGGCATTCCCGCCAAAGTCCCCGCGTCAAAGTTGTCTCGGACTGTTCACAGGCCGTCGCTTTGCGTTCATACAGGCGATTTGACCAATTAGGCTGGCACCTACAGCAGGTCCCGCCGATTAAAAAAGAATAAACGGTGAAAGTAAGCGTATTTGGATTGGGTTATGTGGGAGCGGTGATCACCGCATGTTTTTCCCGGCAAGGGCACACCATCATCGGTGTCGATACGGACGCCTTTAAGGTGAACCAGATCAACGCCGGCAAATCTCCGATCATCGAACCCGAACTCGAAGCCTTGCTCACTGAAGGTGTGCAGGCTGGCCGTGTCAGCGCCACCGCCGACTTTAAATCCGCCGTGCTCGCCAGTGATGTCTCGATGATCTGCGTGGGCACCCCATCCCAGCCTGATGGCAGCATCGATCTGACCTACATCCGCCGGGTCTGTGAGAACATCGGCGAGATCCTTCGCGACAAGCCCTCACGCCATATCGTCGTCATCCGTTCTACGATGCTGCCGGGCTCTATCGAAGGCACCGTTATCCCTGCCTTGGAGAAGACCTCCGGCAAAAAGAACGGTCCGGGTTTTGGCGTAGCTATCAACCCCGAATTCCTCCGCGAATCCACCGCCGTCAAAGATTTCTACAATCCGCCCAAAACCGTCATCGGCGCACAATCTGTCGAGGACTATAACCAGATCGCCGAACTATACGCCGATATTCCCGGCCCCAAAGTTCACACCGATCTGCGCACCGCCGAAATGGTGAAGTACGCCGACAACTGTTTCCACGCGCTTAAAATCGTGTTCGCCAATGAAATCGGCCGCGCCAGCAAAGCCCTTGGTTCCGATGCCGATGAAGTCATGCGTATCTTCTCCTTGGATACCAAGCTGAATCTCTCTCCCGTCTATCTCAAACCGGGTTTCTGCTACGGCGGCTCCTGTCTGCCCAAAGACCTGCGCGCCATCACCGCCGCTGGTCGCTCTCAAGGTGTCGATCTGCCGCTTCTCTCCAGCATCACACAAAGCAACGACGCCCACTTTGCCAGTGCCTTCAGTTACTTGATGGAGTTGACGGCCTCACCCATCGCTGTGCTGGGTTTTGCCTTCAAGGCTGGCACAGATGACTTGCGCGAATCGCCTGTTGTAAAACTCATCGAAGAACTCGTCAAAGCTGGCAAACAAGTCCGCCTGTTTGATCGCAATGTCTCTCCAGAACGCCTCATCGGGGCGAACAAACGCTTTGTAGAAGCTCACCTGCCCCACCTTAGCCACCTCATCGTTGGAACCGTGAAGGAGCTGACCGCTGGTGCAAAGGTGATCGTGATCGGCAATGGAAACGAAGAAGCCCGTCAATTGTTGCCGTCATTGGCATCTGATATTCTGGTGGTAGACCTGACTTCTGGAGGCTTGAAAGCTGCAACTGCTGCTAAAGTCTGGCGTCCCTGCGCCTGATTTCACTACCCACGGTTAATCCGGTTCAGCGGGCACTGGCCGTTTCAGATTCATGATCGGCCAAGTCGGCTGCATCCGATCGGCGGGTATGATAATGCGGTGCTTGATCACGCGCTTTCTGCCCCAATCCGCCGACGAGGATGGTCCGCACTGTATCCAGCAGGATGAACAGATCCAGCAGCAAGCTCATGTGCTTCATGTAATACAAGTCGTACTCCAACTTCTTGCGCGTGTCCTCGATGTTCGCCCCGTAAGGATATTTGACCTGTGCCCAACCGGTGATGCCCGGCTGGATCATGAGTCGCTCCTGAAAATACGGGATGCGCTCGGCCAGCTTATCCACAAATTCCGGTCGCTCGGGCCGAGGTCCCACGAGAGACATGTGGCCGGTCAGCACGTTCAGCAACTGCGGGATCTCGTCAATCCGGTATTTGCGCAAGAATCCGCCCACCGGGGTGACTCGCGGATCTTTATCCTGAGCCCATTGCGCCCCGGCCTTCTCGGCATCCACCCGCATCGTGCGAAGTTTAAGCATCGCAAACTTCTGCCCGAACCGCCCGGACCGTATCTGCCGGTAAAAGATCGGCCCTTTGCTGGTCAATCTGACTAATATCATCCCAATGATGAACGGCACCGACAGCGCGACCAGCACCAGCAATGAGAACACGATATCAAAAGCCCGCTTCATTTTCCGGATGTAGGTCAGGCGCGGAGAACCGCTTGCCGCCAAAAGCCACGTTGGCGTCACCAACCCCAAAGGAATGAACTGGTAAAACTCCTCACACAAGCTGATCAACGGCATCACCAGCACCCCTGAATAACGGAGTTCGGAAAACAGTCGGAAATTATCAGCTTCAGTGATGCAACTCTCGGCGCATACCACGCGGGCTACCTCCTCCCGACGGGCGATCTTCGGCAAATCTTTGATCTTGCCCAAGACCTTCAAACCTTCGCTAGGGCGGTAGTTCTCTGATACTACTACCCCAACTAACTCAAGTCCCGGCTCCCATAGCCTGCGGTTCAGCATCAATTCATGCTCATCATCAGCGCAGGTCAGGATCACCAGCATTCTCTCCCGGAAACGCTCCTCGCGATGTCGCAATGCGGTGTAGTTGCCCACCAGACCGATGATTGCAAAAACTGCCCCCAAAGCCATGGCACCACGGCCAAAACTTTCCACCTGAAACAGGTAAAGAAATCCCAAAATCAGCAGGGCAGCTAACCCCACGGCACTGCACACCGCCAAAAACCTATTCAACGCATTGCGCGGGATGCCATGGAAGGAATAAAAGCCGAAGATATAGGCCACACAGGAATAGAAAACCGCCCCAAAAGATATACCGACCCAATGATCTGCCAAAGCCAACCACCAATCCGCCTGAAAACGGATGACAAAGCCGGCAAAAAAAGCAGCTATGAAAATAGCTGCATCCACAACGAAACGTTGTGACACACGACCAAAGTGCCGACCTTCAATACCGTTCGCGACCATACTTCAAATATTATACTTACAAATGACACTACGCTTTCAAGGGTATTGGACAAGCAAAAATCACGCCACTCAAATCACCGAGAAACACCTAAAAGCGAACAACTTACGAATTAAACAAATTACCACTACCCCTCCCTGAATCGCCTGTAAAATATGACGTTCTCAGCTAAAAGCAACTACTTCCATTTGGCTCATGCCTGACTGATACAAATCTAGGATGTAGCTTGTAATCGCCTTCTGCTGGTAAAAGTGTAATTATCAAGCAATCCATGAGTGAGTCTCCCTCTGAAAAAACTAAAATTTCCAAGCTCCCGTGGGTACTCATTTTCAGCATCGGTGCAGTTATCCTTCTGGCACTAATCCTCCTCTGGCATCAATACCGCCAAGACAGGGCCACAAGGGAATTGACGCAAAAACTCGACGCCATCAGGGCTCAAGGCTACCCGACCTCACCTGGAGAGCTCGATGCTTGGTATGCCGAACCTCCCATCGGACAAAATGCGGCCACAGTATATGGTCAGGCCTTCAGCCAGATGACACCTCAGTCTCAAACCATTCCTTGGTATTACAGCGGCACCAGCAGTAATATCTTTAACCGGACCAACCCCATTCCACCAGCCGCCCGGTCCGAACTGGCCAGTTTGGTAGCCTCCAATCAATCAGCTCTCCAGCTCCTGCACGATGGTGGCAAACTGCCCGGCGCTCGTTACCCGATCAACCTGAGCGCTGGGCATAATGTCTTGCTGCCTCATTTGAGCCAGTTAAAAGAGGCAACTCGCCTGCTCTCCGCCGAGGCGCTTGATCGCGCCCTGTCAGACCGCCCCAAAGCCACTGTAGATTCCCTCATCGCCGCCATGCGCTTGAGTCATTCCCTTTCCAATGAGCCCGTATTCATTTCCTACCTTTTCCAAATCGCCAACTATACCCTGACCGTAAATGCGTTGGAAAACAT
>CAZRGY010000130.1:0-5231 GCA_964599715.1 uncultured Verrucomicrobiota bacterium
CTGCCCCCAGACAGGCGGCAGCCGCAAAGGTTAATTTCTTCATGGGGTCTTGGCGGTTAAATTGGTTGTTTTAGTTGCAGCCGGGGCCGGGCTTGAGACAGGTTTTTCCACTTCGTAATTGGCCACCAAAGTGATGAAACCTTGCAGCAGCATCGGCGGGTTGTTCGGTTTGATGGAGAAATCCCTCACCCGGATGGAGGAATTTCCGTCGCTCAGTTTGTAGAGGAAATTGACGAGATCACTTTCCTTGGTGCCGCTGAAGTTCACCCGCATGGTCAATTCCTGGAAATACTTGTTCGTGGAATTGAGGTTGGGGCTCGGCGGGCTCATGCTGTCGTAGAGAAAACGGTTCTGCCGGGCGAGATTCTCCACCGTGCGGAAGAAGTGCGTCTTGGCATCGCCGGAGACCAGAATCGGCGCACTATTGGTACTCTCCAGATTTCCCAGCACCTTCTTCAGCTCGGGCATCTCCGCAATCTTCGCTTCATACTCGGCGAGTAGTTTCTGCTTCGCCTCCAGCTCCGTCTGGACCGGCGTCCATTGTTTGAACTGCGGCCAGATGAAGAGGAAATTCAACACGAAGGCAAAGATGATCACCACGACGATGACAAACTTCCGCTCTTGCGGACTCATATTAAGATTTTGCCACCAGTTGCTCATATGCCACCTCCCGCCAGTTCACAGGAAAAGGTCCAGGAAAAATTGGCTCCGGCTCGGCGTGTTCCAGCCACCGAGACCTCTTTGAAGAGCGGCCGGCCATTGACCATCAGCTTGCTTAACGCTTCTGTGTAATCCGCGAGTTTGTGCACCGAATTCTGCCCCACTGTGCCCACCACATTAAGACGGGTGCCAGTGGAGAAAGAAAGATCGGCCAGCGTCAGTTCCTCGGGCATGTTCACGACAATCGCTTTCCAGGCTTCAAGCGCCGCGAACCGCAGGCTGATCTGCGTTTCCACCACCTTGATCTTTTCCCCCAGTTGCACGGTCTTTTTATACTCTGCATCCAGGTCATCGACCTTGGCGGTCAAAGCGTTCCGCTGATAGATGCGATACTGCAGTGCCCCCAGATAAGCTCCCACCGCCAGCGCATACACCAAGGCCACTACCCCCAAACCGCGCATCCACAGACGCTCCGCAAATTGCTGCTGGTATTTCGCCGCCTTCTCCGTCGGCAGCAAACCGGGGTTCATGCCGTTTCGCATGGCCTGCACCGCACTGGCCGAGGCGATCTCTGCCCAAGGCTTGGGCGGTATCACATCCACCGTGCCCTCGGCCACACGCTGGACCACGGACAACCAGGCCGAAGCCGTAGCCTCATCGGCGACCAAGTGCCACTTGAAGGGCGTGGTGAACCAGCCTTCCACTTCACCGGCCCAGGAAACTTTCGCCACCTGGTCTTGCAATTCCCGCTCCCAGTTTTCTTCCGTGGTCAGGCGGAACAAACTCACCTGCTGCAATATGCCACCAAACCACCAGGCGATGACACAGGAGTTATTCTCCCCGTCTTTACGCGGGTAAACCCAGGCGCTGTTCTCCGTGACCGCTCGGGCCACCAGTTCATGCACCATCGGCAATTCCAAGCGGTCAGCCAGATAACCGTTTGCTTCCAAGGTCCCCAGATGCGCTTCCACCTCATCCCGGGCAGCGATCAAAACCAAAACGGTGCGGGGAGTTCCGGGCGCGCTCTGCGCGGTGGGTACCAGTTCCACCGTCCAGACGATCTGATTGATGGGCAGTGGTGAAAGTTTCTCCAGTTGAAACTCCACCATGGAGACCACTTCAGATTCTTCACAGGGCGGCAGATGCAAGACCCGCAGGAACACCTTGTCATCCGGCAACCAAGCCACGTTCAGACGCGGATTCCACAGCTGACTCCAGCCCTTGGCCACCCAATTCTCCGGCAGCCGCTCCGTAAGGCCGACGACTTTCTGCCCGGCGGGCACGCAACGGCTCCCGTTGCGCGTAAAGCGCCAGATCTCCCGCGGCGTCAGTTCAGCGGAGAGGACATTGCAAGAATTCGCTCGTCCCATGCTACTCCTTGGTCATGAAAATCGTGTTTTGATCTTCCAGCAGTGACTGGTGCTCCTCCGTTTGCGTTACACGGAGCACTTCTTCCACTGTGGTGATCCCCTCGCGCACCTTTTTCCAGCCGTCATGGCGCAAGGTGCGCATCCCTTGTGAAACCGCCTTTTGGGCGATGGTCGATGCCGCTGAACGATTCAGGATCAGCGGCCGTAAATCTTCCGTCACGACCAGCAATTCGTAGATGCCTAAGCGGCCCGTGTAGCCGGAACCGCGACATTCATCACACCCGGCCCCGTGCCAGAATTTGGCCGTGGCCAATTCCGCTGCCGGGTAGCCCAGCTTCCGCAGGTAATCACGGTCCACCTTCTGCTCCGTCTTGCAATGCTTGCAGATGGTGCGGACCAGTCGTTGCGCCAGCACGGCCTCGATGGAGGAAGCCACGAGGAAGGGCTCGATGCCCATGTCGATCAAACGCGTGAACGCGCTGGAGGCATCATTCGTGTGAAGCGTGCTGAATACCAAGTGACCGGTGAGCGCCGCGCGGATGGCGATCTCCGCCGTCTCCAAGTCACGGATCTCACCCACCATGATCACGTTCGGATCTTGACGCAAAATATGGCGCAAACCGACGGCGAACGTGAGACCGATGTCCGAACGCACCGCGATCTGGTTGATACCCTTGAGTTCATATTCCACCGGCTCCTCGATCGTGATGATGCGCTTGTGGATCGAGTTGATCGTGTTGAGGAACGCGTAAAGAGAAGTCGATTTACCGGCACCCGTGGGACCGGTCACCAGCACGATACCATGCGGCTTGACGATCAGCTCACGGATGGCGTCATCCTCAGCCTTGGAAAAACCAAGTTTCTCGAGACCGATCAACACCTTGCCGCGCGAGAGCAAACGGAGCGAAACGCTCTCACCATAGACCGTCGGCACGGTGGAGACACGGATGTCGATCTCCTCACCCTTGATGCGGACATTGATACGACCGTCCTGTGGCAGACGTTTCTCGGAGATGTTCATCCCGGACATCACCTTGATACGCGAGATGATGGCCGCCTGATATTGCTTCAACTGCGGCGGCATCGGCGTCTGGTGCAGGATGCCGTCGATGCGGTAACGGATGCGCAACTCGTCTTCGTTCGGCTCGAAGTGGATGTCTGTCGCCCGCGTCTTGTGCGCTTCCCAGACGATCTGGTTCACGAACTTGATGATGGACGCTTCCTGGTCATCGTCCGTGATCTCTTTGTCACTGACCTCCAAGTCCAGCGTGTCGTCCTTGGCCATCTCATCCAGCGTCTCGGCACCGACACCATAATATTTCTTCAGCGACTTCTCGATCTCCTCCCGGGGAGCGAGGGCAAAAGTCACCGGGCAACCGGCATCGAACTGCACCGCACTCAGCATGCCCGCGTCAAACGGATCGCTGACCGCGATCTGCAATTTGCCGTCACTGAACGCTGTGGGCAGGATGTTGTATTGGAAAGCGACCTTGGTCGAGATACGGGCCCGGGCCTCGGCGGGCACATCGATCTTCTTCAGGTCGATGTACTCCCAGCCCAACGCATGCGCCAGTTTGTGCAGAAACTGGTCGGGACTCATGCCGGCTTCCCGACAAAAGAAAGTCAGCAGGCCATCCTGCGAACCATTCTCTGCTGCGATGCGCCACGCCTTGCGCCACTCCTCGAATTGGTCGGGAGTCGCCAGTGCCGCCTCGGCGAGAACCGACTTGATAGACCTAAATGCCATGTCTGCTACTGGTTAACTATAAATCGTGTAACACGAGAAGCTAAGGAAAGTTGCGGTGAGGGTCAAAGGATTTGCAGGAAACCGCCAATATGTCACCTATCCATTACTTGTAGTTAAGTTACGGCAGAAACCCACAAAGAGAAGGGCGGCTTATGCATGCAAAAAAGATTTACTCCCTGGCCCATTCCCGCCTCACTGGTGGCCCGTTATGAAGCGTCTGGCCACTATCACCGTCATCGGCAAGGACAAGACGGGCGTCATCGCCCGTATCACCAACTATTTGTTTCTCTGCGGCGCCAATATCGAGGCCTTGGAAGAGCAGGTCACCCGCGGCCAGTTCAGCATGACCGTCAATGCCTCCTGGGCAGCCGACAAAATCCAGCCAGAGGTGGTTCAGAGCGGGCTCGCTGCCTTGGGCAAGGAACTGGGCATGGAGGTCACCCTCCGGTTCACCACCCCGCACAAGCGCCAGCGTATGGCCATCTTTGTGACCAAGGAGCCCCGCTGTCTGGAAACCCTGCTCGCCGCCGCCAAGGCGGGCAAATTAAGCAAAGCGGAACCCGTTCTGGTGCTCGGCAACCATCGCGACTTGGAACCGATGGCGAAAAAGGCCGGGTTGCCCTTCATCCACCTTTCTTGGGAAGACCGCGCCAAGGCCGAGGCCAAAGCCCTGGAAATCCTCGCGCAAAATGAGATCGATTTCGTGGTGCTCGCACGGTTCATGAAGATCCTCTCGCCGAACTTCGTGTGGCGCTACAAGAACAAGATCATCAACATCCACCCCTCGCTGCTCCCCAGCTTCCCCGGGCCGCAAGCCTACCGGCAGGCGTATGAGCATGGCGTGAAGATCATCGGGGTGACCGCCCACTTCGTGAGCATGCATCTGGATGAAGGCCCCATCATCGCACAGAGCGCCTTCAATGTGAAAGCGGACTCCTCACTCAGAGAGATCATGGACCAAGGCCAGAAGCTGGAAGCGAAGACCCTCTTGAAAGGCGTGCAGCTCTACCTCACCAAACAGCTCGACGTCCACTGGGGCAAGGTGAAGTGGGTGTAATGCCGCTCACACTACCGGCTTCTTCCAGATCGGCACCACGCGCTTCATCTCCTCGATGATGAATTGGCAGGCCGCAAACGCCTCGCCACGATGCGGCGCGATGACCTCCACCCAGAGGGACGCTTCATTCACCGCCACCACTCCGATGCGATGCACCAATCGCACCGATTCGATGGGCCAACGTTTTTCCACTTCATCGAAAATTTTACCGAACTGGTGCCGCGCCATCACTTCGAAGGCTTCGTAATCGATCGCCTTGATGATCTCCTTCCCCTCCGCTGCCCGCACCACGCCCGCGAAATAGATCGCCGCGCCCATGCCGTGCGACATCGTGCGACTCGCGATGAGTTTCGCTTCATCGATCGGCTCCGTCGTGATTGTCAGCTCCCGCTTCATC
>CAZRGY010000130.1:5331-9662 GCA_964599715.1 uncultured Verrucomicrobiota bacterium
ACGTAACTACGATTCTGATACTCTACTCCCACCGCAATGAGCGTGGAATGATTCATCGCCGCGAGCTTCGGGAAACGTCGGATCAATTCCTGATAGAGCTGCTCGATCGTGCTGCCATCCGCCAGTTCCACCTGCGTCTCCGCGCAATCGGTCAGCTCCTTGAAGTAGGAATAAAAATGGACCTTGGTCGTCATTTCTTCGCCACCATCTCGTAGATTTCCGGTTTCAAGATGCCGATGAACGGCAGGTTGCGATACCGCTCCGCGAAATCGAGTCCATATCCCACCACGAAGGCATCTGGTATCTCGAAGCCCACATAATCCGCCACCACCTTCTCTTTCCGTCGTGCAGACTTGCTCAGGAGCACGCACACCTTGAGGCTGCGCGGCTTGAGCTTCTTCAGCTTGCTCGAGACGAGTGCCAGCGTCTTGCCCGTATCGAGGATGTCATCCACCAGCAGCACATCGCGTCCTTTGACATCCAGCTTGAGTTCCTTGGTGAAGACCACTTTGCCGGACCTCGTGCTCTTGCCGTAACTCGACACCCCCATGAAATCCAAACGCAACGGCATATCCAGATACCGCACCAGATCCGCGAGGAACATCACCGTGCCATTGAGCAACGACACCACCACCAGATCCTTGCCCGCGTAATCCCGCTCGATGTCCCACGAAAGCTCTTTCACGCGCCGCCTGATCTCCCGCTCGCGATAGAGCACCGAGGCCATGTCCATCAGGGCATGGTGATTCTGCTTCGGCTTTGCCTTCGTGACCTTCTCTGGCTGCTTTGCTTTCGTTTTCTTCTTCACTGCTTGCACCCCACGAAACACCGGAAAGGCATCTCACGCCAGCAGATTTGTTCCGCGGTCTAGCTCGATTTTTTCAAACCCACCGCCTGCTTGATCACCGCCGCCAGCCACGCGGCATGCTCCGCATCCGGCACCGAATTCCCCAGCCCGATCGTCCGTCCAGACTGCAGATGCATTTGCAAATCGTAGTAATTCGTGGTCCCCGCTTGCATCCCCACTTTGGTCGTCACGTCCACTATTTCACTCGCCAGGTAACGCTCCTCTTTCTTTCCGAGCAATCCCTTCTTGATCAGCTTCACTCCGTCGGCATCCGCCTCCACGCGGCTCGAATGCGTCAACATGCTGAGGCATCCCATGATCAGCATCGCATCGAACAGACCGAACACGATGTGAAAGATGATCAGGGCTTTCTTCACCACCATCACCGCGATCACCGCCGTGAGGATGCCTGAGATCATCGCCAGGACAAAAACCGCCCCGAGATTCCTCGCCGCCGGAAACTCGACCGCGCTCCCGCCTGTCAGCAAACCCTCTACGCGGATACGAGTCCCCGCCGGTGGCGTGTAGTCCTCGATCGGCTTGTCCCAACGCGGACCACTGGTCGGCATCTCTCCGGCTGCCTCAGGTGATTCCGTGGTGCGGAACACCGGCAGCTCAAACGTCTCCTTCAAGTCCACCCCCGGCACATCCGCCTCCACCGTCAAGCGCCAGTGGATGGATGGATTGCAGGTATCCCACGAAGCTTCTTTCGCCGTGGCCGGGATCATGAATTGCACCGGCACACCGGTCCGGTTCGGGTCATGTTGCAGCAGGTCCTGCGTCACTGTGGCGTTTTCCTGCCAGAGTGGGGTCTCCTTTGTATTGCGATTCTTCCCGGAACCCGTCACCAGCCGTTCGATGCACTCCAGTTTCAGTTTATAACCGTTCGGCGCTTTCACCTTTTTCGGGATCTCGATCATCCCGCCCGCCTGCCCGCCGATGGCCCATGGATTCGTCAACAGCTTGAAGACCGGTCGCCCAAATTTCTTCCGTTGCAACGTGCTGTAGATGGCCCCCGCCAACAATCCCAGGCCGATCAGCGGAAATATCAGCGCGAGCAATACCGCATGATTCCCCTTCTTCAGCTCCTGCGGCACCAGCACGGCGGCGACCGGCGAGGAAATGAGATTCCATAAGATGGCCAATATCCAGATGCCGATGGTCCCCGCGCTCCCCAGCGAATCCGCCCGGCCCGCCGCCCAATCCTCCCGCCACCGCCACGGCTCATTCGGATGCTCCGCCTTGCGTTGGTTCTTCTCCTTTTCCTTTTTCGCCCCGATAAAACCGCCTACCATGAGCCCAAAGCCTACCAATGAAAAAACTGTGCCGAACAATATCAACGCTACCCCCTCCTTCACCTTCCCCGCCATCAACTCCTTGATGCCTGCCCCCATCGCGACCACGCCGCCTCCCGCAAACGGCAGCGCGAAGAGGATGACACAACCCATTTCCACCTTGGAGTTCTTGTTGGGCCTCGAAGAATTGTTTTGTTCAACTCTCACGGGCAAAACTTTGCCAGAATCATCCTGGCAAACCCACTAGAAGTTTTACCAACTTTTGGAATTTGCGGCCGCTCCGGTCCGTTGCTCAGAATTGGAAATATTCGCCCAACTCCGGCGACTGTTCTGGAGTGGCCTTCACCGCCGTCGCACTCTGGATCACCTCATGGATGAAGCGCAGCTTGTCACACACCGGCGAGGTCAGCACAAACGGATACAAGTCCTGCAAACCCATGCCCCGGTTGATCGTGTTCAAGGCGCTGGTCAGTGGCAGCCACTGGTTCAGCAATTCATCGAAGCTCAGGCTCGTCAGGGGCTTGTTCGTGCGCCGTGGCAACGGGCTGAACAGCTCCATCTGCTTCGATGCCTCCAGCACCACTCCATGCTCGGACGCCGTCTCCATCATGTCCACGATGTGCATGTAGTGCGCCCACGTCTCCGCCCAATCCTCCCACGGATGCGAGGTCGCGTACGCCGTCACTGCGGATTTCATCGCCTCCGCATTCGGGCCCCATTGATAATAATTATGCAAGGCCATCCCGTAATCGAACGACTCGTCCCCGAACAGATTGCGGAACGGCCACAAGTTCGGCGTGAACGAGATCAACCGGTCCCAGTAGTAATGCCCCAGCTCATGCCGGAAATGCCCCACCACCGTGCGATACGGCTCATGCAGGCGCAACCGCCGCCGCTCCCGCTTGTCCTCGTCCGCCTCCGAGATGTTCACCGTGATGAGCCCGTTGTTATGACCCGTCACCACCAGGGGCTCGCTCGGCGATTCTGCTAAAAAACGGAATCGCAAACTCGCGCCGTTATTGGTCATGCCGGAAAACGGCAGCGAAAGATACTGCAACGTGTAGAGGCAGCGCCGTTTCGCCAGCTCCATCTTTTGCCAGCGCTCCAGGTTGCCCGGCACACTCAGGTCCGGGATCAATTCATTCAACCGGCACGCCTCGCAAAACGGCTGATGATCCGTCACCGGCACCAGCCAGTTACACACCTTGTGCTGAAACGAGTTCGCGCACGGCTGATACTCCTTGTCGCCATGCAAGATGAGCGTGGCCATCCCGACCTCCGTCGGCTCCGTGAATGAGCGCATGTCACGCGCCTCCGGGAGATAACCCACCCGGGAATTGCAGCGGACACACTGGTCATTCTCAAAAAAGACCTGATTACCGCAAACTTCACACTTGAAAGTCTTCATCACCAACCGCTTGCAACCCCTCAACCATCAGGTTGCCACATCCCTCAATTTTCGATGCGCGTAAGTTGTAATCCAATCTCCCCTCGAGGCACGAAAAAAATCCGCCTGCCCCACCTTTGAGCGTATCTCGGCACTGTCCTCGAAGTGCCAAAAGCTTAGGAAAGCAAGGCAACGCTTCATCTCCCTCGCCCCTCGGAGGGGAGAGGGCAGGGGTGAGGGGTGCCTGCTTTTCTCAGCCGCTTCTTCACCTTCTGCGGGCGCAGCGTCAAGATGCGCCCCCGCCATATCTCATCAGGTTTAATCTGTATTGATTGACGCTTATTAACCTATGTCAAAGAACCTCCGGCACAATCCACCCTTACAGCATGAATTGTCTCGTATCAGTTTGAGGATTTCGGAATCTCCGTTCTTAGAGCCTGTTTGAAAAAGGGCTTGGCGATGGCTGCGCCGGACAGACGGGTTGAGGCTAGGCGCGGCGAGGGAGCATATTGCCGAACAAATCTGTGACCGAGCCGCAACAACGCCTCAATTCGTCTGGACCAGCAGACGACGCCAATGCCTTTTTCAAACAGGCTCTTAATTCAAAATTCAAAACTAAGAACTCAAAATTTTCCTTGAGCCTCTCCTTTTGCCGACAACCAGTTGCCAGCACTGAAAACTCTAGCAGAAAACCACCATTCCGCCATCGGATTTCCTTAAAACTTATTCACCAAACCCAACCATTTTCCCCCGAGCAACATCCAAAAAATCCCCCCTACGTAACTCGCATTTCCCCATCCCT
>CAZRGY010000131.1:0-9633 GCA_964599715.1 uncultured Verrucomicrobiota bacterium
TTAAAGCAATGACCAGAATGCCAAAAAATGAAGCCACATTAAATCTGTAGATGCCTTTGTGCGACGCGAGCAGTAATTTGGTCCTATTCAACAAAAACACAATCGTGGCTGAAGCAAAGAGAGACGGATAAAAAACAAGGGGTGCCGCCATGAGAACCATATTCGCCCCAGGCTCTGGGCGCAGCGCTGCAGCCACAAGGACAATAAATAACAGGTCACATACGAGCACCAATCCAGTCAGGCAGTATATGAGGTATTTCATTGAGGCTAAGCCCCTTTCCCATCATAAATCAGAACGTCGCCGCTGGCGCAGGCAACTCCCGCTCGATCTCGCTCACTCGATACCCAAACCCGCTTCCTTTAATCGTGGACAGATCCACGCCACCATTGCGCCGCTGGTAAATCCCCGGATGCACCTTCGCTTCGATGGATGATGCCTCGGGATAGAACTGCATCGCATTCGTCTCCACACCCATGATGGTGCCCACGAAGGCCGCCAGTTGCACATGGGGGATCTGCGCGAGCATGGGGTTCGTCAGGTCTTGCACCATGAGCGTCATGCCATGCGCCTTGGCCCAGCAGGCACTGAGGATGGCCCCGCTCTGCGTCTTGCACGTCTTGAGCGCGACACCGGTCCAGCCGAGTTCGCGACCGAGCTTCACATGTTTCCAGTCATGTGCACTCTCATCGAGGAAGAGCGGCTTGCGGGCGGAAAGGCTATGCGTGTCGATACGATCCTTCTCCAGCTCATACGGGAACGGCTGCTCCACATAGAGGATCATCCCGTAGAAACGCGGATGCTCATCGCGCAGACGGTCGAGGATATCGTTCACGTAGGCGGGGTCGCGGACGGTGCAGTTGAAGTCCGCCGTCAGCCAGTCCACGCCGTGCTCCACCGCGATCTTGCCGATGGCCACCGTGCGCACATAATCCCACACGGCGTCATTGCCCTTGAGCTTGATCTTCAGGCATTTCAAGCCGTCGCGCTTGATCCAATCCGCGAGGACCAGTGGATAACCGTCGTTCGGCTCCGTGCCCCTGAGTTCGTAGTCTGATAGATAATCCACGCCGCCCACCAGATGCCACGCGGGCAATTTGTCCGGACGCGCCTTGGCAAGGAAATCCTGGGGATACAGGCCTTTGAAGGAAACGCTGGTGCCCTCGGCAGGAGTCAGCAACTGCTCCAGCGTCCGGTTCATGTGCGTCGGGCCATATGTCTCATACACCGGCAAGCCAAGGAGATTCCCATACGCATCGTGCATGGCGATATCGTAAAGGGAGAAGCAGACGAGCGCCGCGAGCCAGGGCATCGGCTCTTCACCTGTACGTGTCGCATTAAATTCTTTCAACAAGCGCGGCAGCTCATGCTCTTGGAAATCATTGCTCAACTCGATCGGGTGCCCCGGCTCCGCATACTTCACCAACTCTGAGCCAAGCAATTCCGTGAACTTCTTGAGGGCTGCATGACGCGTCTCATAGGGCAACGAGCTGGGCCAGACCCACGTCACACTGAGCGGCGTCTCACCCCAACCTTCCGCCGTCTTGCCGTCACGATCCTGCACCGTCACTTTCGCCCGCGCACACGTCACATACGTCACCGTTTCGGTGCCGAACTTCAAAGGTACACGGGTATAGACCGGCAGATAGTAGAGCGTGGCAGTAGTGCAGCGGATATCAGAATTCTTCATGCAATGGGGCGTAAATTAGGGACAATCCGAAAACCAAAGAAGCATAAAGTGAATGACCAATGACCAAATCCGAATATCGAAGGAATGAAAAATGCCCAATGACTCATTGCGAAATTCCTTGGTCATTCGGGCTTCGTCATTCGTCATTTTTTCAGCCCGTCCTGTTTTCTGAAGACGGCTGCATGCGCCCGGGCCACATCGCCCATGTAGCCATCCACTCCATACTCCCCGGCGGCTTTGAAGATATGCTCGCGCGCCTCCTTCTCCTTGCCCTCCGACTCATACCACAAGCCGATGTAGAGGTTGGCGTAAAATAGGCGGTTCTTCAGCTCGGCCGGGCCGGGATTTCCCACGCGTGCGGCACTGAGCACCTCGCCCACCCCACCTTCGCCTGCATAAAGCGCATGGATCTGCATCATCGGCACCCGGCTGTCAGCCCGGATGGGGATGAACTCCTTCAGCGCTGTTGCCTTGTTCTTGGCCTTCACCACGCAGATGTAATGGAAGACGGCATTCTCCACATCTTCCGCATTCACCTTGCGATGCTCCTCAAACTGCTTGGCCCCCTCCTCATACATCCCGGCGTAATACAGGGAGATGCCACGCTGCCAGTGGTAAGGCTTTTGCTCCGGAACCCGTTTAAGAAACTCATCGAAGTCCGCCACCGATTCCTTGAAATTACCCAAGCGGAAATTGATCTCTCCGCAGCGCTGATACAGCGGAGTGGCCCGGGAATCCCCTTTCAACACCACTTGGTAATCGGCAAGGGCCTTCGCATATTGTTTGTCCAATTCAAACAGCCGCCCGCGAAAGTAATGTCCGCGCAGATCCTTGTCTTCCGCCTGGACCGCCTCTTCCGCCAGTTTGATGGCCTGCTTCAAATCGCCGGCCTTCAATTTCTCATCGGCACGCTGCAAGATATCCGTGACCTTGGGGTCCTCAACGACTTGTGCAACCAACGGAATGCCCGTCAAAAGGGATAGCAGCAGGATAAAGGAACTTGTTTTCATGTGACGAAGGGCAAACTACCCCACCGCGAGGGTATACTCAAACAGAATGAAAGCAGGGACGGGCAGGCTCAGAGCAGCTTGCTGTCATCCGTGGCGGCGAGCCGGTTGAGCTTCTTCTTGATGACCTCCACGTGCTTGGTCAGCTCATAGACGGTCTCGTAAAGAACCTTCTGTGTCTCCTCGTCCTTGAGGGCGGGCACGGCGGGATGGATCTTCATCAACTCACGGGCGATGTTGTTGCAAACGGAACGGATCTGCTCGGTAGCTTCTTGGCGGTCCATAACGGGTTAAAGGGAAAATATAACGATCATGGCGCCCAGATCACTGGGGGCGATACTGAGTCTTCGCTTCAGGAAGCCATTCTTGCAATTGCTTCACCCGGGCCTCATCCATGGGATGGGTACGCAGGAACCATGGGGTTTCAGAACCGCCAGACGCGTTATTATACTCACCAAAGCGTTGCCAGAAAGCCACCGCCGCCTCGGGATCATACCCCGCCCGCGCCATATAGATAAGACCGATGTGGTCGGCCTCAGATTCCTGGCTACGGCTGTGCGGCAGCGACACCCCGACCTGGGTGCCCAAACCATAAGCAGTTTGGATGAGGGCGGCGTATTTGCTCTTGGCCGAGGCCGAGCCGACCACTTGCCCGATCATTTGGATACCCATGGCGTGACTGATGCGCTCGCCACCATGGCGCGCCACGGCATGCGCCACTTCATGACCGATGACCGTGGCCAGTCCCGCTTCATCCTTGGTGATGGGCAGGATGCCGGTATAGACCCCGACCTTGCCACCCGGCAGGCAGAAGGCGTTGGCCTCCTTGCTCTCAAACACCACGAATTCCCATTGGGCATCCGGCAGGTTCGCCACGGCGGCGATGCGCTGGCCGACCTTGGTCACCAGCGCGTTCACCTTGGCGTCCTTGCTGATGGGCGTCTCCTGCTTCATCTTCTCGAACTCGGTGAAGCCCAGTTTCATCTCCTCCTGCGGGTTCATGAAGTTGAGCTGCTTACGACCCGTTTCCGGCACCGTGGAGCAGCCGACCAAGAACGATGCCATGAACGCGGTGATCAGGGTCAAAAATGAAAGGCGAAACGATGACTGTTTCATACAAATGATGGAAGCAGAAGGTTTGAATGAGGGCAAGCAATGGAAACTGGAATCCGGACAAGAATAACAAATCGTTTCCATCCTGCCACAAGCAGAACCAGTCCGCCTCCCTTGCTCTTGACATACTCAGCAAGCTGATTGGAGCATAGCAGGATGAGCCAAGGTTCAGCATTCAAGCAAGCCATCGCCAAATGGATATTCCGTCCGTTGGTGATCGCAGGCCAGTGCTTGCGTAATTTGCGTATGCGTTGCCAGCTCGCCTTTGCCCACCAATATGGCTCGGCCTATGCTCTGTTCCCGGACCGGCATATCCGTAAAGTGCCTAGCTCAAAGATTGTGGTCGTGATCACCCACGTGTGCCGGCCTGATGAAAGAGACCAGTCCAAAACCGGCACCGCCAGTCGCGAACGGCTGTTAGGCACCATTGAGAGCCTGCTTGCCAGTTTCTCGCATCTCGACATCCACCTTATCCTGAACACTTATCGGGACTGGCACCAGACCGATCAATTGCCGGAAGCCGTCAAACAACGACTGGAACTCATAAGCCATCAGGAAATCGACCCGATGTATGTGGGATTTGAAGTGCCAGACATCTTCGCCCGTCACCGGGAACAAGCCGACTGGTTCATCCATCTGGAAGACGACATCCTCGTCCAAGACGCGACCCTTCTCGACAAACTCGCCTTCTTCAACCACAGCACCAACCAGCCGAAATCGTTACTACTGCCCAACCGCTTTGAAAGCCTGGAAGGGCGGAAATATTACATCGACCTCCGTTGGCCGCATGCAGACTTCCGACCCGAGGCATGGGCTGCCTTGGCCACGTTCCAAGCAGGTGGAGTCAGTTTCGGCCAGTGTGCCAATTCGCATAGCGCCTGTTATTTCCTGAACCGCCAACAACTAAATCTCTGGTTGGATTCTCCCCGCGACTGGCATAACAAGATAACCGGCGCCGGCCCCCAGGAGAGCTGGAGTTCCAGTATGTTAAATGAGGTATTTGACCTCTATAAACCTCACCCCACCAATTTGCACTATCTGGAGGTACGCCATTGCCATCCGACTTATTTCCAACGCCTGCTGGCCTACGAAAAAGAAAAGAAAATCAGCATCCAGAGCCACACCGCAACTTAAGATCAGCCAGCGCGCCCCAAGTTGATCCTGCGGGGAAACACTCGCGATGACAAACACCCGGTGGTAAAAATCAGATCTTATCATGAAAATCCCGCTCGCCTACGGCCAGGGCCATATCGAGATCGAATTGCCCGATGACCGCACCACCGTCATCGAGCCTTCCCCCATCCCGGGATTGCCGGAAGAACGGGCGGCAGTGCTGGGGGCATTGCAAAACCCCATCGCCTCCGCCCCCCTGCTCCAGCGCATCAAGCCCACGGACAAGATCTGCATTCTTTTTACCGACATCACCCGCGCGACGCCCAACGACCGCATCATCCCCTGGCTGCTAGATTTCCTCAAAGATCATCCGCGCGAGAACATCACGCTCCTGAACCAGCTCGGCACACATCGCCCGAATACCAAGGCTGAACTGGAGAAGATGCTCACCCCGGAAGTCGTCGCGAACTGGCGTGTATTGAACCATGAGCCGGAGAATGAAGATGCTCTGATACAACTAGGCACCACAAGTGATGGCACTCCCGCCCTGCTGAATCGTCACGCCGTGGAGGCGGACTTACGCATCGTCACCGGATTCATTGAGCCGCACTTCTTTGCCGGCTTCAGTGGCGGGCCGAAGGGGTTGATGCCTGGAGTCGCCGGTTTGCGCACCGTGATGAGCAATCATGGCGTGCATCACATCAACAGTCCCAAAGCCACTTTCGGAGTGAATACGGGCAACCCGTTGTGGGAGGAATTGCGCGACATCGCCCTGCGTGCCGGTCCCAGCTTTCTGCTCAACGTCACCCTGAATGAACAACGCCAGATCACGAATGTGTTCGCGGGCGATCTTTTACAGGCGCACAAAGCGGGAACGGAGTTCGTGCGGGCGTCCGCGATGCAGAAGGTGAAGTCACCCTTCGAGATTGTTGTCACAACGAATAGCGGTTACCCGCTGGACATGAATCTCTACCAAGGCGTGAAAGGCATGAGTGCCGGGGCACGTATTCTGGCGAAGGGCGGATTGCTCATCCTGGCCGCGGAATGCAGTGAGGGCGTGCCCACCAACAGCCCCTTCGACCAACTGCTCACCAGCGCGCAGACTCCGGAAGAGATTCTTACGATGCTGGCCACTCCCGGCTTTGTGCGCCCGGAACAATGGCAGGCCCAGATTCAGGCGCTTATCCAACGCCGGGCAGAAGTGCAGATCTACAGTGGGCTAAGTGAGGAAATCGTCCGGGCCTGTCATCTCACACCTTGTCCGGATATCAGCCAGGCGGTGCAGAAACGCTTGGCATCACTCGGTCCTGAAGCACGCGTCGCCGTGCTGCCACAGGGGCCATTGACCATCCCCTATCTCGCCTAATCCTTGCCGGATTGCTGGGCCGTGGCCACTTCCGCACGCAAGAGATCGTGCAAGGTGACCAGACCGATCACCCGGCCATCCGGGCGATCCAGTAATATCGCCACCCCGGTGGGAGATTCGATCAAGAGGTATTGCAGCTCCCGGATGCTCTGGGTTGGCAGACACGTCACCGCTTTTTGCAGCACCGGCGGCTGGCCAGACTTCACGGCCATCTCGCCCTTCATGCGACTCAAGATGCCCTTCAGCTTCTTGTCCTCCACGACCGGGAAATAGTTATACGGATGGTTTTTGAGCACCTCCGGGATGCCTTCCACCCCGGTGCCCTTGATGACGACCGGCTGAAAGTTCGCGATGGATGAGAGCGGCAATTGCTGCCAGGTGTTCAAATCGCGAGGCGGGATCACATGCTCGATTTTGTGGCCGTCCTGCTGGAGCAGTTCATCGTAGAAGTTATGCTGCGTAAACCGGCGGCTGATGGCCCCGCTGATGAGTGCACCCACCATCAGTGCCGGTACCAGCGCAAACTCATGGGTCATCTCAAACGCGATCAGGATGCCCGTGACCGGCGCGCGGACCACGCCACCCAGCGTCGCGCTCATGCCCACCACGGCCAGCACCACGACATCCGTCGTTTCCAAGGGCACTACCATGCCAAAGATTCCCGCCAGCACCAGGCCGGCCATACCGCCCAGGAAGAGTGTTGGGGAAAAGATGCCGCCGCAGCCGCCCAATCCGTAACAGCAAACCGTGGCCACCAGTTTGCCCACAAGCAACAATGCCGCGAGCTGCCACTCCAATTTATGATTGAGCGCAGCCGAAAGATCGTCATACCCCACACTGAAAACGCCCAGCAGACCGGTGTGCCACCAGATGGCGCTGCCGATGCACCACGTGATCAAGGCCCCGGCCGCCGGCAACAGCCACGCCGGGAAGCGCTCCCACGTCCGGGCCTTGCCCCGCAGGCTCAAGGCCGACTTCTGGAACACCACCCCGATCAGCGCCGCCACCGCCGATACCACCGGTATCAAAAGATAAACCGGCCAGTTCGGAGCTGCCACATCACCCAGTTCAAAGGCCGGTTGCTTGCCGATCAGACCATGCACCACCAGCGCCCCGATCACCGACGCCATCAACACGGCACCCAGATAGCGGCTGTTCAGGTCCGCGATGATCTCCTCCAACACAAAGGTGATGGCCGCCAGTGGAGTGTTGAAAGCGGCCGCCAGACCGGCCGCCGCCCCTGCTATGCAGGCTTGCCGCCGTTTCTGCTTGGGCTCACCCAGCAGTCCGGCCGCATTCGAGGCCAGTCCCCCGGCGATCTGTACACTCGGCCCTTCCCGGCCCAGGCTCGCGCCCCCGCCCACACTCAGTATCCCCGCCACGAACTTCACCCAGACCACCCGCCACGAGATGAAGCCGAACTCTTTCCAGAAGGCCAGCTTCACCTGCGGGATGCCGCTGCCAGCCGCCTCTTTGCAAAACCGGTTCAAGAGCCACCCGGTGAGCAACGAGGTGGAGAGGATCACCGCCAGGCTGCCCAGCAGGAATTCGCCCTTGGTCCGCTGGGCCAGTTCGACAAAAGTGATTCGGTAGAACCAATGGATACCCAGATGAAATGCCACCGCGGAAAGACCGGCGACCAGCCCATACACGCAAGTCTGCAAGACCACCCGGAACCGTTTTGGCACCCTGTTCAGGTAGTCCGCCAAGAAAGTCACATTCACGACCAGACCACTTTTGCCCCGCCCCTAAAGAATTTTCAAGCTATGTTCCCGCTACAAGCGGACTGGACGAACAGCCCCGCTTGCGTGAGATTAGGCCCATGCTCTTGTCGTTTCAGACCATACGTTTGGCTTTGCTCGGGGCTCTGCTGGGCGGCCTTGCCCTTACCCCAGCCCGGGCCCAAGTGACCCGGGAGACAGGCAATCGCCCCAACATTTTACTCATCGTCGCGGATGACCTGGGTTACGGCGATCTCGGCTGCTATGGGCAAAAAATGGTCAAGACCCCGAACTTGGATCGCTTGGCCTCCGAAGGCACCCGGTTCACCCAGTTCTATGCGGGCAATTCCATGGGCAGCTCCTCCCGCGCAACCCTGATGACGGGCCGTCATTCCGGCCATGCCAATATCCGTGGGCTCTCCCCCATCGCCAGTGCGCTTTACAACAGTGATGTGACCATCGCGGAAGTATTGCAACCGGCCGGTTACCGCACGGCAGCCACCGGCAAGTGGGCCGTGGGCGATGCCGGCTCCTCTGGCACGCCGAACAATCAGGGTTTTGCCCAATGGTACGGCTTCCTGAATAACGCGCTCTCCCAAATGTATTATCCGCCGGTCATTTTCAAAAACCAGAGCGCCATCCTCATCGCCGAAAACCAGGACAGTAAAAAAGGTCTCTACGCCCCGGACCTCATCACCAAGAGTGCCGAGTCCCTCATCCGCCTGAGCAGCCCTACCCCGACTGACCCAAACCGCCGTTTCTTCGTCTATTACGCTCCACAACTACCCCGCCCGAATGCCGACCTCGGTCGCGCCACCGGCAATGGCATGGAGATCCCCAGTGACGCCCCCTACACCGATGAACGCTGGCCGCAAACCGAGAAGAACCGCGCCGCCATGATCACCCGGCTCGATGCCGATATCGGCAAACTCATGGCCCGCCTGGCCAAATCTAAGGTGGACTCGAACACCGTCGTCCTCTTCACCAGTGACAACGGCCCTTGGCGGGCGGGTGGCTCCAATCCGGCGTTCTTCAACGCCACCGGCGGACTACGCGGTCAGCGTGGCGATCTGTATGAAGGTGGGCTCCGCGTCCCCCTCATCGCCTGGTGGCCTGGCCAGATCGCCGCCAGCAACGTCGTCGATACCCCCTGCGCCATGTGGGATATCCTCCCCACCATCAGTGAACTCACCGGCGCCTCCATCCCCACGAACATCGATGGCCGCTCCCTCGTCGGAGCTTTGAAAGGCAAGGCCATCAAGCCTGCCGAACACCTCTACTGGGAACTTCATAACGACGGCTTCACCCAAGCCCTCCGCATGGGCGATTGGAAAGCCATCCGCCCCCATGGCAAGCCCATGGAACTCTACAACCTGAAAGCGGATCCGCAGGAGAAATCAAACATCGCCAAACAGCACCCGGAAAAGGTGAAGCAGATCTCCGACCTCATGGCCGAGTCCCGCGCCGATTCCGACCAGTGGCCTTTGCCTAACCCGTAGCCACCGAGGCAACCAGCCTCTAACCCCATCTCTCGGCGTTCGGCGTTCGGCGTTCGGCGTTCGATGTTCGGCTTTCGATGTATTGGCTAGCCGGTGCAACCGGTGTTCAATGCATCCCCATCAGTC
>CAZRGY010000132.1:0-9526 GCA_964599715.1 uncultured Verrucomicrobiota bacterium
TGGCCGCTTCCGGGCAGACACGTGAGCAAGCCGGGCAGTTGGTCTTGCAGTTGTCGTTGTTCTGCACCTGGATGCGTTGCCCGTCATCCACGCCATACACGCCGAACAGGCAGAAGCTCAGGCACTGCATGCAGTTCGTGCAGCGGTCGTAATCGATGACCGGGAACCACGGTTTCCAATCTCCCTGCTTCACCGCTCCGGTTTGCGCGCGCACGCCTTCCACCTTGGCCACGACCTGTTCCGGCGCGGTATCCGCCAAATCTTCGAACTGCACGGCCACCTGCCCGCTGGCATCCGTGGTCGCTTCCGGTTTGGTCGCGCCGAACTTGCCGAGCACCAGCACCGAACTCTTGTCCGCCGGCGCCACACTGCGTTCGCTCCCAGCACGCGTGACAGCATATCCTTGCCCTAAGAGCGTGCTCAAGACCGAGTAGCGCTCTTCCGCAGCCAGCGCGACGGCACCATCGCCCTCATAAAGGACGATCCGTAGAGTGGATTGATCAACAAGTGCCATGATAAATCAGTTTAATCGTTAAGCTGCTTCCGCTGCTTTCGGGGCATCGGCCGCCGTGACCTTGCCGGTGGGGACATTGGGTTTCACTTCTGCGCTCAAAAGACCCTCCGTGACTTCCTCCGCCGTTTGCACGCGCATATTGAGGACTTCGGTCTTGTCGAGGGGCAGGGGGGCATTGCCGGCGGCAAAGAGCCATTTCACCGCGCGCGGATAACAGGCCGCCACCTTGATGGCATTTCCCTGCGTCAACCGCTGCAAGGCGGGATCGCGCCGGGCGGACATCTCGCACAGATCCGCCACGGCCTCAAATGGCACACCGGATTCGCACAGTTTGCGCAAGACGGCTTCCTTCACTTCCTTCGGCACGACTTGGGCGTACTGGCAGTGACAATACAAGATTTGCGGTGTCTGGGACATGTCGGCATCCAACTTACTCACGACCGGGGAAATTGCCAACCGGTGGTTTAAGGAAATTTATCTGAGTAGGATGTTTGTAATGACTGCTAACACTGTCGAATATGCATTTACGATAGCACGTCGAATCTAAAGAAAGTATGGAGGCCAAATCGTATCCAATTTCTCTATGAACAGGTTCGGGCTATTTGTCAGTGTATCACTTTTGTGGCTGTTAGGCTGCCGAACACCGCCTCCTGCTCCCGTCTCAAGCAAAGAGGCCGCCATAAGCCGTGCGGAGGTGGAGATCGGCTCCGGTCGCACCGATGGTGCCGTCCGCTTGCAATTGCCTCAGGTCAATACTGGCACCGGGCCGAATGATTTTTACAACCTCTTCGCGCAGTATCACAAAGGCAAAACGGTTCTCTATGGCCTGAGTATCACCACATCATCCCAACACTCGGACCAAGGCACCGCGGTTCTGGTGAACGGCGTTGGTGCCCTGGATGAATTGACCCCGGCCGAAATCCCGCTGCTCTTGGGCCGCAAGCTAAACTATCTGGAGGTCACTTTCAGCCGGGATTTCGTGGAACGCTCCACCGTCACCGGGCGTTACTTCACCTTGCGCGGTTCCCGAGGCACCTATGAATTCCCGGTACCAGACTGGATGTTCAGCGCCTTGTTGGAGGGCTTGGACAAGCGGCTGCCAGATTTGAGGAAGAAATCGTTCAACGTTCCGGAAGTGATGTCCCGTCCGTCGCTCCGTCAGCGCTATGTGAACTCGCATCCAGACCTATCCTATCCCATCCGCACAGCCATCCTGGCTGGCGAAGTAGCCAAGACCATGACCACGGATGCCGTACGCGCCAGTTGGGGCGAGCCGGAGATCATCCTTCGTGGACGCGACGAAAAAGGCGCATTTGAAGTATGGCGCTATCCCGGCACCAAGCTGGTCATCGAGCAAGGTATCGTCACCGGCTGGGAGGTGGATTGAAAAAAAGAAAAGCCCCGCAAGTTTCCTTGCGGGGTTTTCGTGATTCTTGGCGGACGGGCTTAAGCGCGGGTGATCATCTTTGCCTCGCTCTCGTAATCGAGCGGCTTGATCTCGCGGCCCATGCCGTCGGTGACCTTGCGGGTCTTCTCGTCGAAGTAGCACATCATGCCCAGACGATCGCTGATCTCGGCCAGCGAGATGACAGTCTGGACGCGCACCGCCAGATCGATTCCGGCATTGGCCTTCTCCGTGCCCCGGATGGCCGCGAACCAGTTCTTGTGATGGTTCGGCACGTTCTCGCCCGGGAACCCTTCACTGGTCTCGGGATCGATCTCGTCGGCGAATGGACGCTCGGGTTTCAGTTCCACCTTGTTGCCCGCCATGGTCAGCGTGGCATGGTGGCCACGGATCATCTCCTGCGTGCCCTGCTCATTCACCGTGCTGCTGGTGATGTGCATCACGTAGCCGCTCGGGAATTCCGCGATAAGCTGGATGACTTCTTCCACATCGCGGACGTACTTGGTCTCCTTCTCCTTCGGACGGCCTTCCTTCTTGAGGTCCGTCTGGAATTTCTTGGAACCCACCGCGGCAACGCGCACCGGGAATTCCGGGTTGCCCGTGGCCAGCATATAAGGATGCAGCTTGTGCGGGAAGAGATCGCCCAACAGACCGGAGCAGTAGGGGTAGTATTTGCGCCAGCGGAAGTAGTGGTCAGCATTGAAACTGGTGGATTTCTTGACCCCATTGATCCATGAGCTCCAGTTGATGTCATCCGGCGTGGCCCATGGCTGGATGGTATAGTTCCATTCACCGTAAGGGCTGTTGCGCATGTAGGAGCCCTGGCTCATGACGATGGGGCCGATCTTGCCGGCCTTGATCCATTCCGCCGCCTTGTGCCACTTCATATCCGAGCAGCCTTGGGAACCGACCTGCAGGATTTTGCCGGTTTTCTTGGCCACATCATGGATCTGGAAAGCCTCATGCAGATAGCGGGTCATCGGCTTCTCCACATAGACATGCTTGCCGGCGTTCATCGCATCCACAGAAATGCGGGTGTGCCAATGATCCACCGTGGCGCAAACGATGGCATCGATATCTTTCCGCTCCAGCATCTTGCGGTAGTCGTCGTAGATCTCCACCTGGGCGTTCGCATTATCCTTCAGGATATAGTCCTTGGCCGCTTGTTGACGGTGCTTGGAGACATCGCAGACCGCCGCTTGGGCGATATTGTGCTCACCCACACGCTCTTTCATCTGCCGCACATGGGCATTGAAGCCCTGACCGCCCACACCGACATAGCCGACCGAGATGCGGTCATTCGCGCCGATCACCCGACCGGTCGAAGGTGCCTTACTCTGGCCATACACCGGAGTCTTGAAGGGATTGGCCGCTACCACGGCGGTGGCGACGGCGGTTTTCTTGAGGAAACTCCGGCGATTATCGCCGGACGACGGTTGATTCGGTTGTTGAGACATAAAGCCAATAATTCTTTTCAGGGATTAAACGGGTATGGACCGACGTTACTCCAATCGTTCCATGGGTCAATCTTGAACCATCAGACGAAAACGGATGAGCCTGGATTCACTCCGTCTGGCTTGAAGGGAAATAAAAAAGGCCGTCCTTCGCAGGACGGCCTTGAAAACGTTGGTTCCCAATCAACCCAAGTAGCAATCCACCCGGATCACCCGGGCCTTGGCTGGTTGCTCGTGCGTCGGCATGTGCGTGGCCGGGTGCACCCGTACTGGTAGCGGAGCAGTCAGCGGCCGGAAGTCAACGGCCAGTTCCTGATCCCCGCCTGTAACGGCTGACCACAATGTGGCCAGCTTTTGGGCTGTGGCTTTCTTAGCCATTGAGAATGCGCTCATGGTTACGGCAAGTGATTAACTGTTGTCAATCCTATCATTGCCGCCCGATTTGCCTATACGTAGTAAGCCGTAATTCGTAGACCGTCACCCTGGGAGGATTTCAAGCAGTCATCCCTTAGGCCGAGATGATGCCCTTACGGATGGCGAATTTGACGAGGTCCGTCTGCGTATGCAGGTTCAATTTTCGCATCAAATTGGCCCGGTGGGTCTCCACCGTGCGCGGGCTGATGAAAAGTTTTTTTGCGATCTCCGCCGTAGTAAGTCCTTCGGCGGCAAGCTGAAGCACCAAGCGCTCCCGTTTGGTCAGCGTGGTGTAGATATCCTCTTCCGTCTCCCCGGGATGCGTCACATACCCCGCCAAGGCCCGCTCGGCCAACACCGGGCTCAGGTAACGCCGTCCCGCCAATACCTCGCGGATGGCTTTCACCAGTTCATCCGGCGTGCAATCCTTCAGCAGATAACCCGAGGCTCCGTAACGCAACGCCTCCATCACATACGGCTCATCCGAATGCATGCTCAGGATGATGACCTTCGTCTTGGGGGAATCTCGGCGCACCTGCCGGATGACCTCCAGCCCGTGCAACCGCGGCAGCATCAGGTCCAGCAACAGGATGTCCGGCGTCAATTTTTCGGTGAGCTGCACCGCTTCCAACCCATCGCTCGCCTCACCCAACAGCTTAAAGTCCGCCTCCCGCTCCAGCATCATCTTGATGCCTTTGCGCACGATGACATGATCTTCTGCTAGAATGATTGAAACCATTGCCTGTCCCAAAAGTTGCTATTGATACCAGTCAAACCAACTGGCGGCATTTCGCACGGCACCATCCGCCATCGGACTAACACCCCAGCCATTAAGTAGTTCCTGCAAATAGAATGGGGTCTGCCTTGTCGCGCTATTGTTAGCCTAGCCAAATTGATATGGCAAAACAATCCTTACGCTGGCGGGCATCTTTTTTTGCCATGCCAGAGCCCGGCTCCATTGCCGATCAGGGCTTTCCCGATGCTGCCTGACCGCCAAACACCCAAGTCTGCCCTCCGCCTTTCATCCCCTGCACCACACAACCGCCAGCCTGAAAATCCAACGTCACCGCCCCATGGTCACTCACATAAAATGTCTGCCAACCACCCCGGGCCAGCCGCGCCCTTAATTCCTTCCGCGCCTGCTCCAAAGCCGGTTGCTCCGCGCAACTCACGATCACGACTTGAGGCTGCACCATCGCCAGCAATTCCTCCGCTACCGGCTCAGCCTTCGACGGGATGCCCGTCACGAGGATATCCGCGCGCAAATTCGGATGCCGCTCCCGCAAAGCCCTCTGACCTGCCGGTCCCAGATCCGAAAGCAATAGTACGCTCACCCCGTTGATTTCACCCCGCAACACCACCGCATTGTCATCTCCGGCGCTGAACTTGTCCGTCGCTTCCGGATGCAAGACCGTCCACGGACCCACCTTGCTGCCATTCGTGATGACCACGCGCGGCCAGCCATTCGTCTCCCATTCACCCAAAAGCTGCCGATACCCCGGCGAACGCGATTTCACCGGGCTCGCGAGCAGTTGTTTCACCCGATAATCCTCGATCAACGACGCCGCCCCCTCCACATGCCGCACATCGCCATGCGTGATGAGCAGTTCCGGCACGCTTCGGATGCCGCGGCTTTGCAGATACGGTTTCAGCACGGCTTCGCTTCCTGCTTCCGTTCCGGCATCGATCACCAAGTTGGAAAACTGTTTGCCACCCTCAAACACCAGAGCGTCTCCGCCGCTGACATCCAGTAACGTCAGGCGTGTCGCCTCCCGTCGCTCTTGCCAGCCCATGCCCAACAGGATAACGAGCACCAATCCGGCTGTGCCTGCTACCCGCCAGCGCCATACGGATTTCCATTCCACCGCGAACAGGCTCAGCACCACCATGTAATAACTGATGAACACGCCCGGCCCCGGCTTCATCAACGGCCACCATGCCCCCGGCCACTCCGCAAACCATCCGCTGGACCGCACCATCCACTCCATTACGAACCATGCCGCATGGCTGAATAAGTCTGCGACCGGTGGACACCACGCCAGTAGCAGCGAACCAAACGACGCCATCAACGCCAGACTGCTCAACGGCACCAACACCAGATTCGCCACCAGCGACACCGGCGCGATCAGGTGAAAGTAGTATGCGATGAGCGGTAGTGAGCCGACGAAGGCCGCGAAAGATGTCGCCGCGCTCATCGTCACAAAGCGCACCGGCCAATCCAACCAGCGCTGCCAACGCGGACGCAATTCCTGCGGCAGCAGTGGGTCAGGTTGGAAGATTTTTTGTCGCCAAGCTTCGATCGGCGGCAGCAGCAGGCCCATGCTCAACACCACCATGAAGGAAAGTTGAAACCCGGGCAGAAACAATTGCTGCGGGTCCACCACCAGAATGATGAGTGCCGCAGCCGCTAGCGAGTTCAGCAGATTGCTTGGCCGCTCCAATATCCAACCGGTCCCAATGACCGTCATCATGATGGCCGCGCGCATCGCCGATGCCTGCCAGCCCGTCGCCGCCGTGTAGAACCAAAGCAACGGGATCAGCACCATCGCACAATGTCTCCTCGGCAAAGCCGCCCCGCGCAACAGCTCCACCAACATCACTGCGATCAACGCCACGTGGAGCCCGCTGATGGCAAAGATGTGCATTGTTCCCGAATGGATGAAGGGCTTCTTCACATTATCCATGAGCCCCACTTTCCAGCCCAGGCACATCGCATGAAGCAACATCACGTTGCTATCACCGGGCGGCAGGCTTCCCTGCATCTGGCCCATGGCCCAGTTGCGAAAACGGTCTGGCCATGGAGGGCGTGAATCCGCTTCCGACCATTGCCAGTCCTTCGCACCCAGTGTCTGCAGTTGGAAATGAATCCCCTGACGGGCGAGGTACGCCTGAAAATCCAAAGCCTCAGGATTCATCGCCGGGTCGGGTATGTCGATGTGGCCGGTCACCTGCACCCGTCGCGTGCGATAGAGCTCTGTTGGTGGCGCTGCTGGCGTCCGCACATACACCCGCCCAGACACCTCGTGCCAGCCATCCTCTAACTGGATGCGCTCCACTTCCAGCACACTGCTGAAGCTCACCCGCAAACCCCGCTTCGTCTCCACCCGCCGTTCCCGCGGCGCTTCGGCCAGTGTGCCCTCCAGAGTGACGATCGCCGGGACCTCCACCAGCACCACGCGCAAATCCAGAGGCGACATCACCTCCGTGCGGGTCAGGAGATTACCCCAGCCCGCCAAGCAAAGCAGGGTCGCCATCACGATGGCCCGCGACTGCTTTTTCCAGAGGAAAGCGCCGGTCAGTCCCGCCAGCAAAACCACCAGCGCTGCCCAATGGATGCCAAGGACATCGCCTGCCACGATGCCCGCCACCAACCACCCCAGCGCCTTTGCCAACGGCCACTTCAAGGGACCAACCTCCTTACTTGTATTTGAACGCAGCCAAACCTGCGCCCTTCAAAAATCACTGAACCTGACCCGGGCTATCTTCTTGCCCGGACACACCGCTTCGTAGCGCGGCGTTCTCACCGCGAACCCAACCCCAGTAAATAAAAACCACCGCTAAACCGCTACCGCAAAATCTCGCCCTTCAGCACGTTCCCCTGCACGTCCAGCAACTGGATCTGGTTGATCGTCTTGAACTGCGTGTGATCCGCCACGGTCCATACCACTTTCTTGTCGCGCGTCACCTCCAGCACCTGCGCCTGTTTGCCGAGATGACCGTGCCCGAGGTAATTGCAGAAGATCGTGTTCCCGTTCGGTAACCGCTGGCAGCCCGCCATGAGACGCAGCGGATTTCCTTCCAGATCATTCTCGTTCAATTCCCACACGATGTTCCCCTTGGCATCGAACTCCAGCACCTTGTGTCCGTCACCACAGGTCACCAGCATACCGCCGTTCTTCAGCGGCACCACTTCATGCGGATCACCCGGCACTTTCGTCTCCTTCAACACTTTGCCGTTGCCATCCAGCTCCACCACTTTGCCTTCGCCTTTGAAGCACACGAGGTAATGCCCGTTCTTCAGCTTGCGCGTGCCGCGATACTGGTTGTGCATCTTCACCTTAGGGTCCGTCGTCAGCTTGATCTCCTTCGCGATCTTCCCTGCGCGATCCACCTCGATGATCCGGCTTGTGCCCGTCTCCACGATCATCACCTTGCCATCGGGTAAAGGCTGGCAGGCATGCACTTCGCACTTCACATCGGTGGGCGCTTTGTATTCCCACACCACTTTCTTCTCCGCATCCGGTGTCACTTCCACCGCGCCTGAGATATAGCAGAAGAGATAATTCCCGTTCGGCAGCAGCCACACATCCTGCGGATTCTTGCAATCATACTGCCACTCGATCTTGCCCTCGACCGAGACGCGGCAGACCTTGTTCCCGCCGTAATCGCACGCCAGAAAAGGATGAGCCGCCTGCAGTGCCGTCGCACCCAGCAGACACAATACGGCCAGAACACGGAAAATGGATTTCATGACGTAAAAGTGGCGGATCTCCCCCCGCCCGCAAGCGCAAAGAAGCCCCATCGTCATCTTTACCCGCCCTCTTTTTCCCTCTGTCCTCATTTTCATCTGCCACCCTTTTACCACACCACCTGTGACATCTATAGACACAGGGGGTAAGAAATTTGAAAATAGTTTCACCGCCAAATTTCCGCACCTCGTCGAAGCATACAGGCTCGAACCTTAAGCTAAACGAATCACGCCCACCGCTGGGTAGGGCTGGCGGCTTGCCCCGACAAACGTCGGGGGCCTCAGCCGGCCGCCGCCGAAGCCTAAACGCCTCCTCCTACCCAACACCACCTGACGTCAAAAACCTCCCACCCCTCACATTCTTCCCTCATCAAACCAAATCCATCCGACCACCTCAGCCTCCGTCAGCGGCCCGCTGAGCCAGCGGTCCCTGCCTATTCCATTCCGCAAGAATCGGGTGGTTGCTTGTTCCAGATGCGCTAATTTGTCCCCGTGAACGAATCGTCGGCCATCAACAATGTGGCGTATCGCCGGATCGAACAGGCCATCGCTTTTCTGGAAGCGAACTGGTCCGCCCAGCCCAGCCTAAAAGAGATCGCCGCGCAGTCAGGTCTCAGCGAATTCCATTTCAACCGCCTGTTCACGCAATGGGCCGGGATCAGCCCGGTGAAATTCAGTCACGTCCTCACCCGCGAGCATGCCAAGTCCCGCCTGCTACAAGGTGCCAGCGTCCTCGATACCGCCTACGATGTCGGTCTTTCCGGACCAGGCCGTCTCCACGATCTCTTCGTGAGCGGGGATGCCGTGACACCGGGCGAGTTCAAACTGCGCGGCCAAGATCTCACCATCCGCTACGGCTATCTCCAAACCCCTTTCGGTGAAGCCGTCGCTGCGATGACCACCAAGGGCATCTGCGCCCTGCGCTTCCTCACCGGCTCACGAGCAGCGATGCTGCAAGAGATCCAACGGGAATGGCTCCAAGCGCGTTGGGTCCGCAACCAGCGGGAAGTCACCGATGCGGTTGAGCCATTGTTTCAACCGCAGGCCGGTCCCTTACGCCTGCATCTGCATGGCACGAATTTTCAGCTCAAAGTCTGGCAGGCCCTCTTGCGCATCCCGTGCGGCAAACTCGCCACCTACGAAAACATCGCCACTGCCATCGATGCTCCCCAAGCACACCGGGCAGTCGGCACGGCGGTGGGCCGTAATCCCATCGCTTACCTCATTCCGTGCCATCGCGTGATCCGCAAGAGCGGCATCTTCGGCGAATA
>CAZRGY010000133.1:0-7942 GCA_964599715.1 uncultured Verrucomicrobiota bacterium
ATGAAGTCCGAGATCCCGGTATACGCTGATGAAGTCTTGCGTGGCTCCAAGGGCATGACGACGGGCGCGAATGAAGACGGTTTCCATTTCCGGCATGTCGAGATCGAACGCGACATCGTGGTGAACCACTGGGCGGATCTGCGCACGGTGAAGGTCGGGGAGTTGTGCGTGGCTTCCGGTTTGCCGTTGAAGATTCGTCGTGCGATCGAAGTCGGCCACGTCTTCAAGCTCGGCACGAAATATAGTGAAGCGCTGAAGGCTACCTATCTGGATGAGAGTGGCGTGGCGAAGCCTTGTGTGATGGGTTGCTACGGCATCGGCATCACGCGCACGATGCAGGCGATCATCGAGCAGCGCAACGACAAGGACGGCATCATCTGGCCCATCGCGGTCGCGCCTTACCAAGTTTGCATCACCCCGCTGGGCGTGGCTCCGGGCAGTCCGACAATGGTGGTGGCCGAAGAACTCTACGCTGCACTGAGCGCCAAGGGCGTCGATGTGATCTTGGACGATCGCGATGACCGTCCGGGTGTGAAGTTCAAGGACTCCGAACTGGTCGGTTTCCCGATCCGTATCGGCATCGGTGAAAAATCACTGGCCAAGGGCGAAGTGGAATTGAAGCTGCGCGGCGGTGAGTTGACGCCGTTGAAGAAAGAAGACGCGCTCGCCAAGGTGTTGGAGCTGGTGGGTAAATAGTTTTAGTTTAACCACCGCCCGGAAATCCTTTCGGGCGGTGGTTTGTTTCTCTTTGTAATGTTTGAACTCTTAAAAACGGATACGACCTCGAAGGCGCGCTTGGGACGTTTGACGACGACGCGCGGGGTGGTGGATACGCCCGTGTTCATGTCGGTGGGCACACAGGCGAGTGTGAAGGCGCTGGACCCGCGTGAGCTGCTGGAGATGAACACCCAGATCATTCTGGGTAACACGTATCATCTCTCTATCCGTCCGGGCATGGAGATCATGAAGCAGGCCGGGGGCTTGCATAAGTTCATGAACTGGAATCTGCCCATCCTCACAGACTCCGGCGGGTTTCAGGTGTTCAGCTTGGGCAAGATCCGGACGGTGCAAGAGGATGGCGTGGCGTTTCGTTCGCACTTGGACGGTTCACCGCTGTTCCTCGGACCGAAGGAATCGATGGCCATCCAGCGGGATTTGGGCTCTGACATCGCGATGGTGTTTGATGAATGTCCACCGCATGACAAGCCCTACAACGAGATCAAGGCGGCAGTGGAGCGGACCATCCGCTGGGCAGAAGTCTGCCGCGTGCAGCCTCGGGCGGAGGGGCAGTTCTATTTCGGCATCGCTCAAGGGGCCGGGCATCCGGAACTGCGCGAGCAGTGTGCGAAAGCCATTGTGGGCATGGATTTTGACGGTTACGCCATCGGCGGAGTAAGCGTGGGCGAGCCGGAGCCGGAGATGATGAAAGCCGTGGAATACACGGAACCGCATCTGCCGGCGAACAAGCCGCGGTATGCGATGGGCTTGGGCACACCGGCTCAATTGGTGGAACTCGTTGCCCGTGGGGTGGATATGTTCGATTGTGTCTTGCCGACGCGAGTGGCACGCAACGGCACGGCATTCACCTACAAAGGGACCGTCAGTATCAAAGGTGGCTTCAACAAGGCGGACTTCGGGCCGATCGAGGAAGGGTGTGCGTGTTATGCCTGCCGCAACTTCACGCGGGCATACTTGCGCCACCTGTTGAATGTGGAGGAGATCCTCGGCTTACGCATGCTAAGTGTGCATAATACCTTCATGTTTCAACGGGTTATGGCGGACATCCGGGCCCATCTCGCCCAAGGGACGTTCGGGGCTTTCCGGCAGGAATTCATCAAGAATTACGTGCCTACCCAGAAGGTGTTGGCGGCCCGGGAAGAGCACTCCCGCAAGCAGGGAGCGGAGCAAGATATTGAATAGGCAGGAGTGGAATTTTCATCACCAGCGGCTTCTTTGAACCGGTTTTGCCACCGGATTGTCACTGTAAAGTTGTCACAATTGGCGTAATACCTGTGCCAAATGACTTGCGTTCATAACTTTGATACATAGAGTTGTCGCCTATTTTGCGTCTATGACTGATACCGGATTGACATTTATTTTGGCCCAAGCAGCGGGACAACAACAGGGGCCTCCAGGACTGTTCAGCACACCACTGATCCCGATGGCTATTTTTATGGTGGCGATGTATATGGTGCTCATCCGTCCCCAGCAGAAGAAGGCCAAGGAACTCGCGGAACAGCTCAAGACGCTGAAGCGCGGCGACAAGATTGTCACCAATGGTGGCATCGTGGGCGTGGTCACCTCCGTGAAGGATAAGCATATCACCATCCGCTCAGATGACGCCAAACTGGAGCTTTTACGCACTGCCGTCGCGGAGATCACTGAGCGCGGCAACGCCAGTCCGGAAGTCAAGGAAGCTTAATCTATTTTAGTTAGCATGAATTCGAGTCACCTTTGGAAGCTGCTATTGGTCGTTTTCGTGGTCGCCTGGTCGGTGAATGAGATGTCACCGCCCACGGACCGCAATTTGCTCGAAGTTTTCGAGCAGAAAGCCACCTCCACGGACACCAATTTCACCGCCATCGTCCAGCAAGCCAAGAAGCTGAATGAGACGGACCCTGAGCGTGTTTATGGAAATCTCTGGGACGCCATCGGAACGAATGACATCTCTGCTTACTTCCCCAGCTATGTAAAGAGCCAGCCGAGCAATCCCAAGCGCGCCATCATGAACAAGCTGCAGCGCGAGGCTTCCGGGAAGATCCGGTTGGGCTTGGATTTGCGCGGTGGCACAGCGTTTCTGGTCGGTGTGGATGTGGACAAGGTGGTGGAAACAGCGGCCGAGCCAGAAGGCAGTACGAACAAGGTTGAGCAGATCAGCGATATCGAGCGGACCCAACGCAAAGAGCAAGCGCTGTCACAAGCTGTTGAAGTCTTGCGCAAGCGCGTGGACCGGTTTGGTGTTTCCGAACCGATCATCCAGCCGCAGGGTGACAACCGCATCCTGATCCAGATGCCGGGCCTTTCTGAGGCGGACACGGAAGCTGTCCGTGAAACCATCCAGAAAGCTGCCCGTTTGGAGTTCCGCATCGTCCACAAGCAGAGTGATGAATATCTGCAAAGGGGCATCGTGCCGCCGGGCTACGAGATCATGCGTGAAGAGGTGGATTTGAAGGACGGGACCAAGGGCAGCCGTGCTTACGTTGTCAGCAAAAAGGCTGAAGGCGGCCTGACCGGTAAATATGTGCAGCGCGCCGGTGTGTCCCTGCACCCGGTCACCTCCAAGCCGGAAATCCATCTTAACTTTGACAGTGAGGGTGCCTCCATTTTCGGCAAGATCACCAGCGAACACGTCAACCAGCAGTTGGCCATCGTGCTGGACGGCGAGCTTTATTCCGCGCCGAATATCAATGAGCCCATCTTGGGCGGTAACTGCCAGATCACTGGCAACTATGATCTGAAGGAAGCCTATCGCTTGGCCAATGCTTTGGAGAATCCGCTCGAAGCGCCGGTCAAGATCATGGAAGAGCGCACGGTCGATCCTTCCTTGGGTAAAGACTCCATCGCCAGCGGTGTCAAAGCCTCTGTCATCGGTATCGCGGCTGTCGCTGCCTTCATGCTCGGTTATTATCTTTTGGCCGGTTTAGTGGCGAATGTCGCCTTGGTGTTGAACATCCTTATCCTGATCGGGGTGATGTGCTCCGTGGGCGCGACGTTCACGCTGCCGGGTATCGCCGGTATCGTGTTGACCATCGGTATGGCGGTGGATGCCAACGTGCTGATTTTTGAACGTATCCGGGAAGAGTTGAACGCGGGTAAATCTTTGCGTGGTGCTCTGAATGCAGGTTATGACAAGGCGTTCAGCACCATCTTCGATGCCAACGTCACGACGTTGATCTCCTCGGTCATCCTGATCTTCAAGGGCACGGGTCCGGTGCAGGGCTTCGGTGTCACGCTGACTATCGGTGTGGCGGTGAGCATGTTCACGGCGCTGGTGGTGACCCGCCTGATCTTTGATTTCCTGATCGCCAAGAACGTGATCAAGACCATCAAGATGTTCAAGTTGATCGGGCATACCAAACTCGACTTCCTCAAGCTGGCCAAGCCGGCCTTTGCCCTGTCTTGGGTGTTGGTGATTGTGGGTATGGGCTACGGTATCTTTGTGCGCGGTCATGAGGTGATGGGGGTGGATTTCAAGGGTGGCGATAACGCCATGTTTGAATACACCCAGAAGGTGGATTCCGCCCAGTTGCGGCAGGCTTTGGACGAGGCCAAGATCGGTGAGACCGTCATCCAGTATCAGGCTGGTGACAAGGAACGCCTGAGTGTGCTGGCTGAAGTGGACAAGGGAGAACTGGTCAAAGAGGTCCTCCAGAAGGCATTCCCGGATGCCGGTTTCAAGCAAGTGGGCGTGGACAAGGTCGGGGCCACTGTTGGTAAAGAGATCATCCAGTCGGCTTTCATCGCGGTCTTCATGTCACTGCTGGGCATCTTGGCGTATGTGGCTTTCCGCTATGAGTTCTCCTTCGCCTTGGGCGCGGTGGTGGCCGTGCTTCATGACGTGATGATGACCATGGGCTGGTTCTTCCTCGATGGCCGTGCTTTGAGTGCCACCATGGTGGCCGCCATCCTGACCATCATCGGTTTCTCGATCAACGATACCATTGTTATCTTCGACCGTATCCGTGAGCATCTGAAGCTGGGTACCCGTGGTTCCTTCAAGGAAATCATGAACCTGGCGCTCAATGAAACGCTGAGCCGCACGATCATCACGTCCGGCACGGTGTTGATCTCGACCCTGTCGCTATACCTCTTCGGCGGTGGTGTGATCAATGACTTCGCGTTCACGTTCCTGATCGGCATCCTTACCGGTACTTATTCCAGTATATACATAGCGAGCGCGATTGTGTTGTGGTATCATAAGGGGCAACGGCCCAAGACCACCGCTGCTACTGTGGTCATGGAATCCTCGGTAGAGGCTGCCAGTGTCCGTTAATCATTGATGCTTGCGATCACGGAAATCACACCCTGGCATTACGCCGGGTTCATTCTGGTAATCCTGTTCTTCCTGGCCCTCGACCTCGGCGTGTTTCACCGCGAGGCGAGGGTTGTCCGGTTTAAGGAAGCATTAGGGTGGACGGCCCTTTGGTTCACCCTCTCGATGTGCTTTTCGGGGGTGGTGTATCACATGCGGGGCAAGGAGGAAGCGCTCCAATACGTCACGGGTTACATCATCGAGCTTTCGCTCTCGATGGATAATGTCTTCGTGATCGCGCTCATCTTCGCGTACTTCCGGGTTCCTTTGCAGTATCAGCACCGGGTGTTGTTCTGGGGTATCATCGGGGCGTTGCTCATGCGTGGCGTGATGATCGGGGTGGGGGCGGCGCTGATCAAAACCTTTGCCTGGATGCTGTATGTCTTTGGCGCGTTTCTGGTCTTCACCGGCATCAAGATGATGTTCGGGGGCGATGACGGGGTGGAGCCGGAGAAGAACCCGGTCATCCGGCTGGCCCGCAAGCTGTATCCGGTTTCCAAGGAATTTGACGGACAGAAGTTCATGACCACGATAGGCGGCAAAAGCATGCTGACTCCGCTGGCGCTGGTGCTGCTCATGGTGGAGACGACGGACCTGATTTTCGCGGTGGATTCCATCCCGGCCATCTTTGCCATCACGGACAAGCCGTTCATCGTGTTCACCTCGAATGTGTTCGCCATCCTTGGCCTGCGTTCGTTGTACTTCGTGCTGGCGGATGCCATCGGCATGTTCCGCTATCTCAAGGGGGGATTATCCATTGTGCTGGTCTTCATCGGGGTGAAGATGCTCATCGATCCCCATAGTGCGGAGATCCCGGCCTGGTATCAGACGAAGATCCCCACCAATCTTTCCTTGGGTATCATCGCAGGCATCATCATCCTTTCGATCGTGCTTTCCATAGCGGCCTCACGGGCGGAGCAGGTGAAAGCCGTGGCGGATGGGGGCAAAGCTGGCGGAGGCGCGGACAAGGAGTAAGCGCAGGATGCATCGCGAGCCGTTATCCCGGAGTCTGGAGGCATTACTGGGCCAGGATGACGACCAGACGGTGGTGACGCTGAACCAGCTCATCGAGCGGACCGGTGGCCAGGGGCTCTATCTCTTTCTTATCCTGATCTGTCTGCCGTTCATCACGCCCATCCCATTGCCGGGCTTCAGCTTGATAGTTGGCCTGGTGGTGTTCTTGGTTGGCATGCGGCTGTTCTTGGGGCTGCCACCGAAACTTCCACTGTTCATCGGGCGCAAGAAACTTTCCGTGGAGCGTCAGCGCAAGATCATCACGGCGAGCGTCAAATGGGTGAAGCGCATCGAACGTATGGCCAAACCGCGGGGACGCGGCTGGATCGGCAATGAAGTCTCCGTGCGGGTGAATGCATTGTTGATCGCCTTCCTCGGGCTTGTGCTCACGCTGCCTCTGCCGCTACCGTTCACGAATTCCCTGCCGGGACTGGCCGTGATATTCCTGTGTGTCAGCCTGATGGAAGAAGATGCCCTGCTGGTGTGGGTGGGTTATGCGTTTGCGGCCGGCTCAGTGATCTATCTGTTCGCGCTGTCGAAGACCATCATCGAGCTTTTTGAGCGTTATTCGGATTCGATCCGGCAATTCTTTGGCTTTTAAGTGAAAACGTACCGTTGGTCTTTTGCGCCGATACAGTTGGAACTGGCCCGTGTCCTGAGCCAGAGCGCCGGTATTTCTCCTTTGCTCGCCCAGTGCCTCCTGAATCGCGAGATTTCTGAACCGGCGGTGGCCGCAGAATTTCTCGAACCCAAGCTTAAGAACCTGCGGGATCCATTCCTTTTGCCCGACATGGCGAAGGCGGTCGACCGGCTTTACACCGCGCGGGAACGGAATGAGCTGGTCGTCATCTTTGGTGACTATGATGTGGACGGCGTCACTTCCACCACGCTGCTTAGTGAGTCCTTGAGCCAGTTGGGTTGGAAGGTGGAGGCATATCTACCGCATCGCATGGACGAAGGGTATGGCCTGAGCCGGGATGGCGTGGAGAACTGTCTGAACCGATATCCGGCCAAGGTTTTGCTGGCGGTGGACTGCGGTTCCACGGCGGTGGAAACCATCGCGTGGCTGAATGAGCGTGCGGTGGATGTGTTGGTGCTGGATCATCATCAAGTCTCGGACCCCGCACCGGCAGCTCACGCCTTGGTGAATCCCCAGCGAGGTGAAGACGAACTAAGCAAGATGTTCTGTTCGGCCGGGCTGGCTTTTAAACTGCTCCATGCGCTGGTGAAGCGCGGTCGGGAGCTGGGGCTGCCAGCGATGGCCACGTATGACATCCGGCAGTTTTTGGATCTGGTCGCCTTGGGCACGGTGGCGGATCTGGTGCCTTTGCGTGGGGAGAACCGGGTGTTGGTCTCGCATGGTCTGAAGGCTTTGGGGGAAACGAAGCGATCTGGACTCATCGCCCTGAAAGAGGTCAGCCAGACGGGGGCTAAGGTAGGCGTCTATGAAGTGGGTTATCAACTGGGACCACGCCTGAATGCGGCGGGGCGGATGGAGAACGCCACGCAAGCACTTGATCTCATGCGGGCGAAGTCCGTCGCGGAAGCCCTGCCGCTGGCGCGGGAATTGGATGCGCGCAACCGCGAGCGACAGGAGACAGAGCGGGGCATTGCTGAAACGGCCATCGCTAATGTGCGCAGCCGGTTTAATCCAGAACGGGACTACGTCATTGTCGAAGGGGAGATGATGTGGCACATCGGCGTAGTGGGCATCGTGGCCTCGCGGGTGTTGCGCGAGTTTTACCGGCCTACCATCATCCTCGGGGGCTCCGGCGATGAGTGGCGCGGGTCGGGACGGAGCATTGAAGGTTTCGATCTGGCGGCGGCATTGCGTTCGTGTGAAGACATATTGGTCAAACACGGCGGGCATGCGATGGCCGCTGGATTGTCGATCGA
>CAZRGY010000133.1:8042-9522 GCA_964599715.1 uncultured Verrucomicrobiota bacterium
AGGTGACAGATGGGGTGTCGATGCGTGAGGTCGTATGGTGGGGAGCAGGAGAGGCGGCCATGCCTTCCGGAGTGTTTGACCTCGCTTTCTCGCCACAGAAGAACGAATACAATGGACGGACTACCATCCAGTTGAAGTTGCTGGATTGGAAGGCGGCGAAGGAGTAACCAGTCCGGTAAGAGACTAATTTTATGGTATCAGCAGTCATAGTAGCGGCGGGGCGTGGGACACGCATGGGGCCGAATGTGGACAAGCTGTTTCTCGAAGTGGGAGGCAAGCCGATCATCGTGCACACATGGCGGCAGTTCGAGTCCTGCCCGGCGGTGGATGAAATCGTGCTGGTGGTGCGGGATGGGATGCAGTCTGCCTTTGAAGAGCTGGCGTCGGCAGAGGGCTTCAAGAAACCGTATCGCCTGGTGCCCGGTGGCAAGGAGCGGCAAGATTCTGTCTGGAATGGCATCGTGGCCGTGGCGGAAGACACAGAAATCGTGGCCATCCATGACGGCGCACGTCCTTGTGTGACCCATGAATTGATCGCCGCGACCATCCAGGCAGCCCGTGAGTCGGGTGCCGCGGTGGCGGCGCAGCGCGTGGTGGACACCATCAAGGACTCCACGGATGGCCAGACCATCAGCGGGCATCTGGAGCGAAGCCGCTTATGGGCGGTGCAGACGCCGCAAACTTTTCAGGTGCCGGTTATCCGGAAGGCGCTTTCGCTGGTGAAAGAGAAGGGCTTGTTGGTGACGGATGATACAGCCGCCTGCGAGTTGATAGGGCAGCCGGTAAGGCTCGTGGAGTGCGCGACACCGAATCCCAAGGCGACGGCACCAGCGGATATTCCTTGGCTGGAAATACTGTTGGGGAAATGACGAATGACGAAATCCGAATGCCGAAGGAAGCTCCAACCCCCAAACTTTAATTGGCTAATGATTGGTCGCCTGGTTTTGAGTTCTGTTTTAGTCGGTGTTCCCGGGCGAAAATGCTGTAGATTTGATCGGTGGCAACGAAGCTTCCCACGATGAACGTAATAAGGCTGTCGGGTACGAGGTCTAGAAAGTTCAAAATCAAAGAGATAGCGATGGCGATCATCCAAACGGTAGAAATTAACGTCGGCCAGCCCGAGGTGGGGATTTGCAGCTGCTGTAAGTGCTTGCACTGCCTCCAATGCAAATAATTGGCCAGCGTCGTCAGCAGGAAGACAATGATCAAAATGGTAATGCCCACAGCTTATGTATCCGCTTGTCGGGCTGGTTTGTCATCCAAAAGAAAGCGAGCAAGTGTCTCAAGTAACCACTAGTGGATGGCCGATGCAGAAATCCAGGCTTCAGGAAAGTTTTCGAACTTCAATTGGCAACTGGTTGGTCGCTTAACTTTGAGTTCTGTCGAAATTGACGTTCTCTCGCGAAAATACAGTAGATTTGAAAAGCTAGGCAAAAACTTAACGTGTTAAATGCCATGAAACTTGGAGGAATGAGATCAA
>CAZRGY010000134.1:0-9514 GCA_964599715.1 uncultured Verrucomicrobiota bacterium
CGGTGCCCTGTGTATAGCTGGTGATGGTCGCGGTCACTCCTCCGACCGCGGCCACTTCGATGGCATTCTGCGGCGGCAACGGTGGATTCGTCGGGAACGTCGCATTGAAGGTCACCACCCCACCTCCTCCACCACCGCCCCCTGCGGCGTTGATCGTGAATCCGTCCGTGCTGGTAAGCACCAGCGCTTCTCCGCCCGGCGGTGCCGGGAAGATCACCGTTACGTTCTTGGCCCCGGTCGTGCCCGCCGTCAACGTGAAGCTCGCCGTGACTGTCGTGCCGTTGTAGCTGACGGAAGTGCCATTGAAGCTGCCGATAGTAACGGTGGGGATCGCATCGGAGGGCGGCAGCATGTCACCACTGAGGGTGATGCTTACCGTCACGTTTCCACCTTCCGTACCGGTATTCGGACTGATCTGGCTGATGGCCGGGGCTCCGCCCGTTCCGCCCCCGCCTGTGCCACCGCCCATTCCGGCGGTGGAACCCGTGGTGTCATAGGTCGCCAGTGCGGTACGGTAAGTACGATAGAACTTCTGTCCACTGCTGGATGCTTCCACATACTGCCCGACACCCTGCACCGCTGTGATCCCGGTGAGCGAGGTGGGCCAGGTGGCGGCAGTGATGTCAGCCGTGGCTTCCAGCGTATAAGTGCCGCCTTCGGCGGCGTTCCAAGAGAGGGTCACGGTATCATTCCCGTTGTCGGTGATGCTCATTTCGACCACTGCATCCGGTCCACCTGTCCAATCAGTGGTGACGGTCTCACTGATGGTCGTCACTGAACCACCATTACTCGGATCGCCATAGTATTGTGCCCCCACGTTATACGGGAAGGCTGGCTGACCATCCGCACCGATGCTGACAAAGTAGGCCCAAGTGCCCTCCGGAAACTCCGGCGTCACACAAAAACGCACATTGTACTCATTCAGATCGAAATCGACACCTTGCTCATATGGCTGTCCATCCCCCGGATTGGTCAGATCGCCCAGATAATCATAATCCTCCATGAAGTAAGGCACAGCCACTGCCGCGGCGGTCGGCCCTTGTTCATTGATGGTGCAGGCCGTGCTCCGGCCACGATATCGTGCAGACCATGCCGGCAGCGTCGTGCGGCCATTCACCGCCGTATTGTAGCTGCCATTGGCTCCATCACGCACGATGAACCCGCTCACCATCCGCCGAACCGAACTGTTCGCATCCAGCGCATCGCCGTAGCCATACGGGCCATACAAGGGCAGTCCGTCATTCATCCAGCCCAAGATGGGCGAATGCTTGCCGTTGAAGTTCTCCGTGTAGGTATAAGAGCCATCGGGCTGTTGGGTCGCCTGCACTGAGTCCCCCAGCAGATGCCGCAGCTTCATCGGTGAGGCATGATAGTGCAGTTGATTGCCCGCTGCATGCGCGTTGGATTTATCAAAGGTATTGCCCTCAGTGAGATAGGCATCATGCAGCCAGAGGCCATCTCCGGTGCCACCTGTGCTGCCGGGGCTCCGGTCCACCCCATTGCCCGTGCCGTCACCATTGTTGTCCCATGAATACGTGTCCGACTCGGAAAAGATCATCGTTCCATCAATCATCAGTCCGATGGCTCCAGCGCCATAGGTGGTCTTGGTGGCTGGGATGACCGGCTGCACCGGCAGCCGGTAGATGGTGTAGATGGCTTCCGGCCAGTTCTGGAAGACCTCCAATGATCCGCCCGGACCCGTATCATTATACCACGGGCCCATGACATGCCCCGCCGCGAGACCGGTAGTGGTCACATACACATAATTGTCCGAGTGCTGGATTTTCTGCACGCCGCCATACACCGGCAGAGTCTGGGCATAGGTGCCATTGTCCCAAGTGGTCTGCGCTGCACCTGCCTGTTCATCCGCATACGTGCGGTAGATACGAGCATAACGACCAGAGTAAGCCTTGAGCCAAGCAGCAATGTTCTGCGTCAACCCGTTGGCTGGCTCCGGAGCCGCCTCCAAGGTGACCGTAAAGCTGAGTGTAAACTGATTGCCACTGCTGTCCGTCGCGGTGACGTAAACGGTCCCGGAACCAGTTCCACCTGCAGGTGTGATGTTCAACGCATTACCACTTCCCAAGGCCGCATCAAATATACCGCTGTTTCCAGTCGCGGAGACCCCGAAGCTGAGGCCGGAGCCGGTGAAGACAATATCCAAGTCCGCCACCTGCGTCGCTCCCCCGCTGGAATTGACGGTCTGATTACTGATGGGTGCGGATACAACAGGTCCATTATACTCATAAGCTCCCAAGTCCACCGTCGTGTTCACTACCCGGCTATTACCCGCCAGATCACTGGTCAGATCAGAGGCCGATGTATTATCACCCACATCAATTCCGGGAGAATTGCCGTATAGCCGGAAATCACCGCTGGTGGTAGCTGTGCTAGATGCCGTGACTCCGGTGAGGAACAACGGCACATTATTAGCGTCATTACCATTCAAGTTCCCATTGATACCTGGATTCTTCCCCTCGATCAGAGAGTAATACTGCGCATCCAAACCGGTCACATTAGCATCACCGCCAACAGAGACATTTCCCCAGATGATGGAGTTATAGACTCTAAAATCCACATTACCGGTAACACGAACACCTCCGGTGCTCACGCTAGGATTGGTATCACTGTAGTTACCAGTAATGGTAGAGTTATAGATGGCCAGTGAAAGACTGGACCCATCACTGTCAACCTGAATGGTGCTGTTCAACTTGCCATAATTTCCGCTCACCAAACAGTTGCTCATGGTCAGTGAGCCTTCGATCACATAGATGGCATCGGAAAAGCCAAAGTAATTGTTCGGCAGACTGATATTTCCCTGCACCCGGCATGAGTTGAGGTAGAGATGTCCGCTATCAAAGTAAATACCAGCGACACTTTCACTCGAGGTGTTGGCCAGAACATCTACCTTCGTCAGAACGGCATCATCGTATGAAGTTCCCGCATAAATACCCGCACCAGTTGATAAAGCATAGTTACCTTGCACCACACATTGGCTGAAGGCCGGGGTTGAGAATTTGGCGTAGATACCACCGCCATAACTTTGATTGCCTGTGCCATCTGCCCGCCCCGCGGTGATCGTAAAACCATCGAGTATTGCCGTTTCATCACCTTCATAGAGCGTGACGACATGGTAAGCGTTGTTCCCGGTCGTGTTGGTCTCGGGAGAAGTCACCACTACACCGTTGACCGTCGTATCGTTCTTGTCCAAGTCACCGGAAAGCACTGTCAAGTTGGCTGATGGGTCACGCTGACTGCGCGCTGTTTCAGTGCCGTTGAAGCCGCCATAAACCGCGACATTGAGGTACAACTCAAAAGTCGAGGAGCGATCGTTATCACTTATCTCCAGATCTTCACCCACCGCTTCGTCCGGATAATAGACACCAGCGGCAACCCATATCTCATCTCCATCCACAGAATTATACAGCGCATCCGTCAGATACGCATATGCCGTCGCCCAACTCGTACCATCCTGAACCGCCTGTCCGGCTCGTGCCGCATTCACGTAAACAACCGATACCGGTGTGCTGTAGCTCTGCGAAGCCGTTTGTGTGGTGGAATAGGTGCCGGTGATGGCACTGTCAAAGCTGGCCAGCCCAGTGCGGGTCACCCGCGTATAGCCGCTGCCCCCATTGCCAGTGAATGTGCTCTGCGTCGTCGTGCCTGCGGCCGTGATGCTGGCGGTTTCCGTATTCCAAGTCGCAGCATCATTGGATGACTCCACTTGATATGTACCACCCTCGATGGAACTCCAGACGACTGTCACCGTATCATCACTCGAGTTGACTGAAGGGGTCTGCACCGTTAGGTCAGTGTACTCACCACCCACATAGTAGTGCGTGACCGACTCCGATATACTCGCCACTGAACCACCTTTCGCATCACCGTAAAATTCGAACGCCAGCAAATACGGGAAGCTCGCCGCGCCAGTGGAATCGATGGCCGTGAAGTACGCATACGTGCCGCTCGGATATTCCGGAGTGACACAGAACCGGCCATTGTATTCATCCAGATCGAAATCCGTCCCCTGCGTCTTGCCCAAGTCACCGAGATAAGACCAATCCTGCGCGAAGGTGCCCAGCGGGTAGGTCGTGTTCACCGCCGGACGCGAGGCCCCAGCGGTCGTGGAGTAAGCCCCGCCGAAATGTGCCTGCCGATAGCGCGCATACCAGGCCGGGATGACCGAACGGTTGTTGTTCACGATATCCGTGCTGTTGTTGCCATCGCGCTTCACATAGCCGGGCACCATCCGGCGCACCGCACTGGCGCTGCTCAAAGCCGTGCCATATCCATACGGCCCGTAGATCGGATAACCATCATGCGCCCAGCCGATGATCGGCGAGTGCTTCGTCGGCGTTCCGGCCGCCTCGGTATAATCCTTGGTGCTCGAGCTGTAGTCCACATGATCGCCCAGTTGATAGCGCAGCCCCAACGGATTCTGATGCGTGTGATAAATACCGGACGGAGGTTGATGCCCCAAGGCAGCATCGAAGTTGAACGCTTCCGCCACCGGTGCATTGCGATGCCAGTAGTAAGTGCTTTGCGTGTGTGGTGCCTGGCCTTGGATCTGGCTGCCATCCCACGCCTGTCCGTCCAGCGCGTTGAAGATGGCCACCCCATTCACAAACAGACCGGAGTAACCGCCCGAGGTGGAATCCTTCGTCCCGCTTTGCACCACCGGCGTTTTGGGAAAGCGCCGGATGCCCACCTGGTTCACCGGCCAGAACTGAAACTGCCCGCCCTGCGGGTTCAACCAAGGTCCCATCACATGGCTGGCCAGCCCGCTGTATTGCACATAGACCCAGGTGGAGGATTGCGAGACCACTTGGATGTCCGAATAGACCGGCAAGTCTTGGTCCGTCCAGGTGGTGCTGGTGGTGCCGTTGCCTTCAGCGGTAGTGGTTTTGTAAACCCGGGCGTATTTCGCCGAGTTGGTCGTGAACCAGTTGGTGACCAATTGGCTTTCCGCCGCCACCAGTTCACCCGCCCCCACACCCGCCAGCACCGCGAGCGCCCAAATCGTTCTGGTAAAGAGTTTCATCACATCAGCCCTTTCTTGTTGGGCCCAGTCAAAATCGGAGGCGTTAAGCAATTATGTGGACGAAAAGCAATAGTGTTAAGGAAATGTAAAACTCTGGAAAACCCCTGAATTCATGGGTTTCCTCGCAAATCAGCGAGTCTGGCAGATATTTTGTTAAGCCAGCGTAAAACCACTGGTTTCCCTGCCCTCCTCCTGCTTTACCGGTATCGTGCTTCCAAATCCCAATGATTCTGCCATGCTCGCCGACGAGATACTCATGGCTATGTCAATTTCGAACCAAACCACGGACAGCACTACCCGTATCCTGATCATCGACGACGACAAAAAGCTCTGCCGCCTCATCGGGGATTACCTCCAGCCGCTCGGCTATCACGTGGAGACGGTCCACACCGGCCCGGAAGGGGTGGAGAAAGCAACCGGCGAGAAATGGCACGCGGTGCTCCTGGACGTCATGCTCCCGGGCATGGACGGCTTCGAGGTGCTGAAACGCATCCGGGCCAAATCCACCGTCCCCATCCTCATGCTCACTGCCCGCGGTGAAGAGGCCGACCGCATCGTGGGGCTGGAGATCGGCGCAGATGATTACCTGCCCAAGACTTTCTCCACCCGTGAACTGCTCGCCCGCTTGCGCGCCGTGATGCGCCGGTCCCAGGCGACCAGCGAATCACACACCGAGATCGAACCGGAAGCAGTGGTCGGGCCTCTGCGCGTGAACCCGAACAGCCGTCACGCCGCCATGGGTGACCAACCGCTGGTGCTCACGCCAGTGGAATTCGACCTGCTCTATTGCCTCGCCCGTGCCAAGGGCCGCGTGAAGACCCGCGAAGCGCTGCTGGACGAGATTCGCGACCGTAATTACGAAGTCTTCGACCGCTCCATCGACGTGCACATCTCGGCACTGCGGCGCAAACTGGGCGATGACGCCAAGGAACCCCGCTACATCCGCACCGTGCGAGCCGCCGGCTACATGATGATGAGCCCGGATGAGTAAGCCCATGTCCGCATGAAGCACCGTTTTCCTCTCTACGCCAAGATCCTCGCTTGGTTCTTTTTGAACATCATCGTGTTAGGGATGATCGGCTGGTTCATTTTGCATTCCCAAGCCAAATCCGGCGTGGATTCCTTCCTCTCTGGCTACGTGACCCAACGGGTTGAACCGCTGGCCCGGGAGGTCATCGCCGAGCTCGGCAAAGCATCCAAAGACGAATGGGGCGATATCTTGAAGCGACGTAGCGAAGAGAACGGCGTCACCTTCTGTCTCACTCTCGAAGGAGAACAGGGATTGTTTGGCAGTGTGCCGGAACTGCCGGAAAAAATCCGGCGACGACTGCCCAAAGGACCACCCCCTGGCATGCGAAATCGCCCCGGTCGTCGCCCACGAAATGATTTCGCGCAGGAAGATGAAGGCGCTGGCCCTCCTGAAGGACAACCCGATGCAGAGTTCCGAGACACGCGACCAGGTCCGATAAATGGATTTTTCCCGATCCATCAGAGGTTTTTCGTCCAGACTGAAAACCCGGATTATTATTGGGTAGGAGTGCAAACTCGCTTCACCAGCACAGATGGTACCGGAGGCGCCCCTGGAGCTCTCTTCATGCGTTCGGATAGTTTCAGCGCCGGAGGCTTGTTCTTCAACTACACCCCTTGGTTGCTTGGCACCAGCAGCATCGTTTTCATCTCAGCCCTCTTCTGGATGCCGCTCGTCCGCAGCATCACGGGCTCCGTATCGCGTGTTACCAAGGCTGCAGAACAGATCGCCGAAGGTCAGTTCGACGTGCAAGTGGACACCAAACGCAACGACGAGATCGGCCGCCTGAGCGACGCCATCAATCGCATGTCCGAACGGCTTTCCGGCTTTGTCCATGGTCAAAAGCGTTTTCTCGGTGACACCGCCCATGAATTGTGCGCGCCGATCGCCCGTATGCAGATGGCCCTGGGCATCCTCGAACAACGCGCGGATGCCAAGCAGAAGCCTTACGTGGATGACGTACGCGAGGAACTGCAGAATATCTCGGTATTGGTGAACGAACTGCTCTCCTTCTCCAAGGCAGGTCTCCGCCCCAAGGCACTCACACTCAAACCGATCGATGTCAACGCGCTCGTCCAAAAGATCGTCTCGCGCGAGGCCAAAGACCTGATTGAGATTGATCTGAATATCCCTGAAAAACTCGCTGTTTTGGGCGAGGAAGACCTGTTGGTGCGGGCGATCGGAAATATCGTACGCAATGCCATCCGCTATGCTTCCCAATCTGGCCCCATCCAGATCGCCGCTCGCACCGTGAAGGAAGGCGTAGAGATCATCATCTCCGACCATGGTCCCGGCGTACCGGAAGATAACATCACTAAACTCTTCGATCCTTTCTACCGCGTGGATGCCTCACGTAACCGTGAGACCGGTGGTGTGGGCCTTGGCTTGACGATTGTGAAGACCTGCATCGAGGCCTGTGGCGGCACCGTTTCCGCCCGCAATCGCAAGAGCGGCGGGCTTCGCGTCATCATCCGCCTGCAACCCGCCGAACTGGAGGAAGACTCCGATATCAGCCTAAGCTAGCTACTCCTGCAGCGAATATCTGAGGCGGAAAAAGCGCAACGGTTGCCCACCCATAAGTGAAGACATGTCTGCCTCCAGATGAGTCCCCACTCCCGGTTCTGTAGTCGCTTGCCACTGAAGCCCTGGAACGAGCAGCCAATCTCCACTCTGTAAACCGTTCGCATATTCCACGGCCAGCAATACGCCCGCAGGCAGCCGCTCGTTTACAGTCAGTTTCAACCGCTGGCTGGATGCCTCCAACTGCATCAACCGTCCAGTGTCGTGCACATTTGGCGGTGTGTTGAAGATGAACTCTTCCAGATTCGTCCGGCCATCACCGTCGGGATCGGCTCCGGGTAACAACTCCGCTCCGCTCAAACCATCGGCTGTACCGATCCAGGCGGCGAAATCTGGCACTGTTTGCCGACATGTCACCAGCAATCGTGGTCTCCAAGCCAAGGTGCCATTTTCTCGAGAGGCATGCTGGTAGATGGTCCCCTGATTTACTTGGGATGCCACTATGTTGACGACCGATATCATCCCATCGCCTGCGGCTTCAGCAGTAACAGCGGCGGTGATATCAATATTATCCTGCTGATCCGTTGCCGGCGTCCATGTCGCGATCTGACTTACCGCAGCAGGCTTGTTGTTCCAAGTCAGCCCCGTCTCCACCCAAGAATCATCACTTACCAAAAATGTGACCAACTGGGCATCGGCATTGGTCTGCAAGCGATACATGGAAAGCACCGCTGAAACCACTTCCAGCCCCTGCAATGGAGCCAGATCAAATCGCAGATAGGTCTCCCGGTCAAAGTTGGTCCCGTTGACATTCTTCAGCCACAGGCTCGACCCGGTCCCGTAGTTGTTATCTGGGGTATCCCCATGGACATAGGCATCGGCTACTGACAAGAGCTCGAATTGCAATTGAGGTGCGGTGCTCACCTCCACCGTGATGCTCGTCGTCGCGGCGAACCCTTCAACCATAAGTCCGTTCACACCCGCCATGAGTTGCAGGACATACGTCCCCGGTGCAGGAAAAACCGCCGTCGTCTCCACCGACTCGGCCGCGGTAAAGACGGCCGTCCCCGGTCCCGATAGCTGACTCCAAATAAACTGCGCTCCCGTCGGCACGCCGGCTTCATCTCCGAAACTCACCAATGGCGCGAATGCCACACTATTGGTCGGGAAGCTCAGTTGCACTCCCACGAGCTCTTGTATCCTCGGTAATTTCAGCCGGCGGCGACGCTGGTCCTCGTAAAGGGAGAACGGCGTCAGCGTGTCCCCCTGTCCCACGCCCTCCACATGATCTACTGGCGCGGTCTTGGCCGTAGAGGTCCCATCTGTCTTCACCTCCACCACCCCACCTCGCGTACCGATCACATACCCATACCGGCTCTGTTGAGAATGTACGACATGGCTCTGAGAACTCGCTTTGCCCTCGATATTCCAATAAACGCCATGCGCCGAAGTCAGGTTATGCAAAGGGACCGAGCCGAACGGTCGATAGCGGGCTTCAAAGTAGCTGTTGTCGGCAACACTCGTATCAATCAGGTTGGAGTGGCTGAAGTGCATGTGATGGTCACTCCCCTTGCCGCTGGTGTTCTGGTTCCCCGTGTTACCGGTCTGCTTGCCTGTGTTCTTGTCCAGGCAGCGATAGATGACATTCCCGGTAGATGCCATATGTGAAAAAACGATGCCGTGGCGGCTGAACGCGGTAAGTCGGCGGAGGTGGTGCAATGACAACCTCCTGGCTGGCAGACAAGATCCAGCAATGGCCCGTTGCCAAATTGATTCCCTATGCCCGCAATGCCCGGACCCACTCTGACGAACAGGTGGCGCAGATTGCGGCGGCCATCGCAGAGTTTGGATTTACCAACCCCATCCTGGTCGGTGCCGACGGTGTGATCGTCGCGGGCCATGGCCGGTTGGCCGCAGCCCAAAAG
>CAZRGY010000135.1:0-9507 GCA_964599715.1 uncultured Verrucomicrobiota bacterium
TGAGTTCTGACTGAGCGTTTTGCAACTACTGGATGAAGAATTGCGTAGGCGTGGTGAACTTTTCCGAAAACTCGGTGTGCAAGATGTCGCAGGATATAAACGAGCGGGTGGCACAGAACCCATCCCGCGCTCCCTGCTGCTTATCGATGAGTTCCAAGAATTTTTCGTAGAGGACGACCGGGTTTCGCAAGGAGCCGCTCTCTTGCTGGATCGCATCGTCCGTCAAGGCCGCGCCTTTGGCATCCATGTCATCTTGGGTTCCCAAAGCCTGGGTGGTGCCTATACCTTGGCCCGCACTACCATGGGGCAAATGGTCATCCGCATCGCTCTGCAATGCAATGAAGCAGACGCCTACCTCATCATGGATGAGAACAACCCCGCTCCACGATTGCTGACACGACCCGGCGAAGGCATCTACAACGACACCGCCGGTTCGATGGAAGGCAACAGTCCTTTCCAAACAGTTTGGCTGTCAGATGAGGTGAGAGATCAATATCTCGACCAAGTCTCGGCACTCAACGCCAAGCAGCCGAGCAGCATGCCATCACCGATTGTCTTTGAAGGGAACGAACCGGCGCATGTGCAAGAAAACGAGTGGCTGGCTCCCCTGCTCCAAGCAGAGCGCACAGCACCACCAACCCAAGCCTCCGTCTGGCTCGGCGCACCGAATTCTATCAAAGGAGCCACCGAAGTGGTCTTCAAGCGGCAAAGCGGCAGCAACCTGCTAGTCGTCGGGCAGAGGCCGGAAGCTACCCAATCCATGTTGGCTGTATCACTGATTGCCTTGTCCGCCCAGTATCCGCCAGGGATGGTCCGCCTGATCGTGATCGACAGTTCCCTGCCGGGCACTCCTGAGCGAGCGCACTTGGAGTCCGTGACAAGCATCTTGCCTCAGGAAGTGACCATTGCACGAGGGAATGAGGTGGAAGAACTGATGCGCCAGCTGGCTGAAGATTTGCAGAAGCGGACGGATGATACCGAGGGATTGGCGGCTACGGAAACGTTTGTTTTCATCCAAGATCTGCAGAAGCACAAACGGCTGCGTTACGAGGAAGACTTCAGCTTTTCGAGTGATGACAGTGCGCCGGCTAATCCGGGCAAAATATTCGATCAGCTCATTGTCCAAGGCCCGTCACTGGGCATCCACTTGGCGGTCTTCTGCGACACATTCAACAATGTGAACCGCTTCATCAGCCGTAAGGCATTGACTGAATTCGAGATGCGCGTCCTCTTCCAGATGAGCGCGAACGATTCCGCCAGCCTGGTCGATTCCGCGAAAGCGACCACTCTCGGTCTCCACCGGGCGCTTTTCTACAACGAACAATCCGGACACTTGGAAATCTTTCGCCCCTACGCTCTGCCATCGAAAGAATGGCTGGAAAGCACCGGCTCTCAACTGGCTCAAGCAGGAGTGAATCCAAAGGTCTAAACAGCCGGCCCAAATATCTGAAAATAAAAAGCCCCGGAGAAAACTCTCCGGGGCTTTTTGTAAGCTTAGCGACTGAACTCAACCGCCTACGTGGGCGAGTTCTTCGTTGTTTGTACCGTTCAAGATCTTGAACTCTTCGGCGTGGAAGCTGGCTTCCGCACGGAAGGCCAACTTACCGAAGTAACGCTTCTCCATCTCGATCAACAGCTTTTCATCCTCCGTGCGCAAACGTTGCAGCACGGACGGATGCACCACGATCTTGAGCTGGAAGTCGGACTCATCCCGACCGCGCTTCTTAAGGATCTCGCCCAGCTTGCGCTGGATCTCGACGCTCATCGTCTCGGAGCTCTTCACCTTGCCACGGCCCTTGCAGTATGGGCAGTCGTCATACACGGCGGAACGGACGCTCTCGCTATGGCGCTGACGGGTCATCTCCATCAGACCGAGCTGGGTGATGGGCAGGATGTGTGTCTTGGCTTTGTCACGCCGCAGACCATCACGCATGCGGTTGTAGACCATCTGCTGATCGCGCCGGCCTTTCATATCGATGAAGTCCAGCACGATAAGCCCGCCCATGTTGCGCAAGCGCAACTGACGGCAGATCTCTTCCGCCGCTTCGAGATTCACCTTCAAGATGGTGGTCTCTTGGTCCTTGCTGCCTTTGTGGCTGCCGGTGTTCACATCGATGGCCACGAGGGCTTCGGTCTCATCGATGACGATGTAACCGCCGCTCTTCAGATGCACCTGACGGGAGAAGGCATTCTCCAACTGACGCGCGATACCGAAGCGATCGAAGATGGACTGCGATTCGCTATATAGCTTCACCTTATCCATCGAACGCTTTGAGATGCGACCGATAAGCTCGCGCATCCGCTCGTATTCCTTAGGAGCATCGATGACGATGCGTTCCACGTCTTCCGTTAGGAAGTCACGGACCGTGCGCTCCACGAGGTCCGGCTCCTGGAACACGCAAGTAGCCATGGGCTGCTTGGTGATGCGTTCTTGGATCTCCTTCCACTCGTCCAGCAGCATGGCCAGATCGCGCACGAAATAGCGCTTCTGCTGGCCTTCACCCACAGTACGGATGATGACGCCCATACCTTCCGGGATGGAGAGTTCGCGCAGGATTTTCTTCAAGCGCTGACGTTCTTCTTGCTCCTCGATCTTGCGGGAGATACCGCTCTGATCGGAGTTCGGCAGAAGCACCAAGTAACGGCCCGGCAAGGCAAGATGCGTCGTAACACGTGGCCCTTTCGTTCCAATAGGCCCCTTGGTCACCTGGATGATGATCTCGCTACCCACGGGGTAAAGCCGCGGGATGTCCTTTTGCGTGATCCGCGGTTTCTCACGGCGTTTGTTGCCGCGATCCACCAGTTCCACGCCTGAGTCGAGGTTGCTGGGAACGATGTCCCAATAGTGCAGGAAGGCGTTCTTCTCGAAGCCGATGTCCACGAAGGCGGCTTTCAAGCCATCTTCCAAGTTCTTGATCTTGCCTTTGAAGATGCTGCCCACGAGACGTTCTTCGGAAGTACGCTCGATGGTGAACTCTTCCAGTTTGCCCTCTTCGAGCACAGCCACGCGGGTCTCGAGCGACTCGGCGTTGATGACCACTTCCTTATGGATGCGCTTCTCGGGCGGCTTGATGAGGCGTTGCACCTTGCGGATGACCTTCTCAGCCGTCTGCTTGATGGACTCCACAAGATTGCGTGGTTTCGGGTCCGGCACATGCACCGGCTCGAACGGTTTTTCGTCGTCCGGCGGCAATACTGTCGCGGGAGCATCGGCATCTGAATCGACTTCCGGGCCTCCCGGCGGGAGGCCGGCGGCGATGTTCTCCGAACGCTCGATCTCATTTTCGCTACGATGGCGCTGGAACACCGGCTCGTCCGAGATGGTTTCTCCCACGATCGCCGCACGGGCATCCTGAGCCTGCTTGTCAGGCTTAGGTGGCTGCGCTCCGCCTTGCGGGCGGAAACGCATGCCGGGCCGGCGACGACGTGAATAATTTCGATCACTCATATCAATATGATTTGCGGTGAATATAGATGTTCTGCAACAAGCCTGCAGCGATCAGCGAACATAACACTGAAGACCCGCCGTAACTTAACAGCGGCAATGGTATGCCCGTCACAGGCATGATGCGGATGTTCATGCCGATATTGATGAACACATGGCTGAACAGCAGGGCAACCACCCCGCTGGCCATGATTTTACCCAGGCGATCGCGTGCCTGGCTGGCAATCCTTATGCCAGTAAACAACACCATAGTATAAAGGGTAAGGACTATCACACTGCCCACGAATCCGCTCTCCTCGGCAATGACAGAGAATATGAAGTCGTTATGGGCTACGCTGCGGGGAAGGTAACCGAGGGCATTCTGCGTACCTTCACGCCAGCCCTTACCGGTCAACCCGCCCGATCCTACCGAGATCAATGCTTGATCGATGTTGTACGTTTTTTGTCGCTGGATGTTTGCCCACCGTTTTTTCTCCTCAGGAGTTGCACCCGGCGGCGCGAAATCCAGCCCAAAGTAAACGAGGAGCCTTTGTTTCTGGTAATCCTCGAGTTTGATGAACTGCAAATTTTTCGGGGCGAATAGGACGTCCACAAGGACCAAGGCCACGACGATCCCCACCCCGGCTATCAATCGTCGTAGAAATTGCACCGGCACGCCTGCCACAAACATCATGACCAGACCCACCGGCAGAAAAACCAGAGCCGAGCCCAGATCGGGCTCTTTCAGAATCAGGACAAACGGCAACGCCATCAGCCCCAGCCCCTTCAAGAAAACCTTGGGCGAACGCAATTCATCCATAGGACGGCTCAAGAAATGCGCCATGAACAGGATGAACGCCAGTTTGGCAAACTCAGACGGCTGGAACTGGAAGAACGGCAGCTTGATCCAGCGTTTGGCTCCCCAGCCATTGTCCGAACCAATCACATAAAGCGAGCACAGCAACAAGATGGAGAGCCAGTACAAAACCAAAGACCAGCGGGTCAGGATGGGATAATCCACCAGACACACCACCGCAGCCATACCCACTCCGGCGACATACCAGACGATCTGTTTGAAATACGTCTGGTTCCAGATGGCCAAATCTTGGGCGGACTCACGCGACATGGTGGCGCTGTAAATGAACAGCACGCCGAACACCATCAACCCAAACAAGCCCGCTACCATCAGCCAGTCCAGCCGTGGTTCGCGGGCATTCAATTTGGGTTGTCCGAACATCAGTTTCTTTGCGCCAGGTTTGGAGTCGCCAAGCTCGAGGTCTGTTCCATCTTCTGCAAAGCCTCATAGACCCTGCGTGCGATCGGCGCACAAGCGCCACCGCCAGAACTGCCATTTTCAACCATCGCCACGACCGCATAACGAGGTGCATCAAACGGGGCGTAGGAGACAAACCAAGTGATGCGGTTGGCCTCGTTGCCACGCCGGTTGACCACTGCCGTACCCGTCTTGCCACAAACCTGCCAGCCAGAAACTGCCGCCAGTTTGCCGGTACCTTCTGGATCAGCCACATCATCCCGCATGGCCTCTTGCACCAAACGCAAGTTAGCAGGATTCAGTTTGACGACATTGCGCACCTGAGCCGTACCAAAAGATTCTGTCACCTTGCGGAATCCGTTCTCCTCCGTTTCCAAGCGATCCACCAACCGCGGCCAGAACACTTTGCCACCATTGGCCACAGCTGCCGTCATTGCGGTCATTTGCAGCGGAGTCACGGCGATATCACCCTGACCGATGCTCAAGTTTGCCGTATCGCCATCAGTCCAAGGACCGCCCATGTTGCGGCGACGCGTTCCGATCTCGGGAAAGTAGCCGCCTAAATCCTGGCGTGTAGGCAGCTCCGTTTTCTCGCCCAGACAGAACTGATGTCCCATGCGCAAAATCGGATCTAACCCTGTCTGCAAACCATGATCGGCAAAATAGCAGTTACAGGATTTGATGAAGGCCCGGCGAAAATCAAAGAACCCAGCTCCTGCGGTACAATCCATCCGGCTGTTACGTGACAGCGGATAAAAACCTTTGCTGTAGAATTGTTCATGCGGATCAATTTTCCCCGCCTCCAAGGCCGCCAACGCGATCACGATCTTGAAAGATGAACCCGGTTGATAGATACCGAACGAGGCCCGGTTGAGCATGGGCTTGGTTTCCGCGTCGTTGAAACGCGCGTATTCATCATGCGAGATGCTTGGCACAAATGCATTCGGATCAAATGTGGGTGCCGAAGCCATGGCGAGGATATCGCCATTCCGCACATCCATCACCACCACCGCACCACGAATCCCAAATCCCTGCCCTTTCAAAGCTTGCTCAGCGGCCTGTTGGATCTGTGCATCAATGGTGAGAAACAGATCTTCGCCGGGTTTGGGCGGCAGCCAGACGTTTTCCGTTTGGCGGTATTGCATATTGTTTACCAACAAAGTTTTGGCTCCAGCCACCCCGCGCAGTTGTTCATCAAACGTGCCCTCAACCCCGACAGCTCCCCGGAAATCAGGCAACCGATAATCAAACTCGATCTCTTCCTCTTCGCCCGGCGCTTTCTCGGTTCGCGTCATATAACCAAGGATATGCGCGGCAGTGTTGGTTAATGGATAAGACCGCAATGACTGCACTTGCAAATCCACGCCCGGCAAAGTGGAGGCACCTTCCGCAAACCGCGCCACTTGTGACGGCGAAAGATTCTCCGCCACGGGCAAAGGCAGGGAACGCTTCTCATCGTAGTGCTTGCGAAAGTCTTTTTCGCTCAATTCCAGCGGGACTTGCAGGATCCGGGAGATCCGGTTCATCAGATTGCGCACCACCAAGTAGCGGGCCTGGGCCTCCAGTTCGTACCGCAGAGCCGTGGTATAACGTTTGCGCTGTTCTTTCGGCAGCTCTTTGTTCTCCAAGTTGATGCGGTAGACCGCATTGCTCTTCAGCACGAAATACTGTTCCGTGAAATTGGGGCGCAACTCTTCCAAGTAGAGATTCACATTATAAGATGGCCGGCTCTCCGCCAAAATCACCCCATTGCGATCCAGTATCCGCCCTCGCACCGCCGGGAGGCGCACCGAGCGATAAGACTGCGATATGAGGTTCTTCTCATACTTCTTGTTGTTAACCACCTGCAGGAACCACAAGCCGGTCGTAAGCACGAACATGCCCAAAAGCACGCCGATGGCGAGCCAGCGCAACCTCGGGTCTCCCCGCTTAAGTTGATCAACGACCAGCATGTTTAGTGACGTCCCCGCTTCATTTCGCGATTGTGATTGAAAGTGGTTTCTGGCAGCGGCTGGTAGCTCAACCAATGATCGAACAGGTCAAAGACCCGGAATACCACCGGGGTCGCCGCTCCGCAGCCGATGCTCATCACGACCCATTGCCAGAGCGAACCCCAGCCGAGCAAAGGCTGCATGCCGAAGGTCAGCAGCAATAAAACCACCATCAGCGGCACCGCAGCGCCCGCCGCCAGTCCGAAAATGAACTGCGCCGATAACTGCTCCCGCAAAACCACTTCTCTGAAATACAATATGACCATACCGGTGACTAACAAGGGAGCCACGGTCACCCCCAAGGGATTCATCGAGAGCGAATCCAGCCACAGCCCGCCAAATACCGCGATCAACGTGGTCAGCAACGGATTGCCCGATAGCGCCGCATACACCACAAAAGCCGGCAACAGATCCACCTGTGCCCCCAGCCATACGCGGATAAAATCCACCGTAGTTTGCGCGAACACCGTGAGGTAGGTGAATGCCAGAATAACGATGAGAGTGATGGCGTTCATGGCTTCGGTGGGAGTAAGACCCACACCTCCTCCAGTTGATTGATATTCACCGCCAGTTTCACCCGCGCCTCCACATACAACCCATGCTCAACCGTCCGGGTATCCACGATACTTCCGACGAGAATACCTTGCGGGAAGATGCCGCCCAGTCCGCTGGTATAAACCAGTTGCCCAGGCTCCAAGCGGCTGTTACGGGTCATGTAGCTGAGGTCCACCAGGTTCGGGTCCAAGATCGCCGCAGATGACGAAGGGCCGATGACGCCATTCTCACGAGATTTGTCCACCACGGCCGCCACCTTGCATTCCTGGCTGCCGATCAAGACCACTTGCGCCCGATGTGCGCCCACTCGATGCACCCGACCCACTAGTCCTTGCGAACTCATCACCGCCAGATTCTCCCGCACCCCATCTTCGCTGCCCAAATTGATCTGGATGGTCCGCCACCAGTTCGCCGGGTCACGCCCGATCACGCTGGCCATCCTTAGATTCCACGAGGTCTGCGGCTTGGACTGTATCATCGCGCGCAGTCGTCGGTTCTCCTCCATCAATGCGTCACCTTGCATCTGGAGGACCTTCATACGCAGATTTTCCTGACGCAACTGCTCCAGTTGGTTCACCAGAACATTACGAGGCAAGGTGGCATCCGTGACTTTGCCGGCGGCAGTTTGGGTGGACTGGCTGAGGCCGAAGAGTGGCAGGAAAAGGGCAGAGACAGCCAGCTTCACCCGCGCGGCTGTCTGGTCCGGCAGGCTGAGCAGCAGCAGCACCATCAAAAGTACTGCCGTCATGGCCACATAGTGCGCCCGTTTAAACATCTGTCTTACCCGTCACCAAGTTCGGGGTAAACGCAGCCTAAGGGGAAACAACTCCTTGATATCTGGATCAACTACGGCTGGAAGCGACCCGCTTGAGGAACGATAGCTCCTGCAAGACACGGCCTGTGCCTTCAGCGACCGCCGTCAGCGGGCTTTCGCCGATATGCACCGGCAAGCCGGTTTCCTGCGCCACCATGCGGTCGATACCGCGCAGCAACGCGCCCCCGCCAGCCATCACAATGCCCCGGTCCACCAGATCGGAGGACAATTCAGGGGGGCAACGTTCCAGCGTGATGCGGATTGATTCCAAAATACTATTGAGAGGTTCCTTCAGTGCCTCGCGGATCTCCTCGGAGCGGATGGTCAGCGTTTTGGGCAGACCTGCGGCCAGATCACGGCCTTTGACTTCCAGCGTCAATTCCTGCTCGAGAGGAAAGGCTGATCCAATCCGGATCTTGATCTCCTCCGCGGTGCGTTCACCGATCATTAAGTTATAGGCACGCTTCATGTGGGCGATGATGGTCTCGTCGAACTCATCTCCCCCTACGCGCAGGCTGCGGCTGAATACGATACCTGCCAGCGAGATGATCGCTATCTCACAGGTACCACCGCCGATATCCACAATCATGTTGCCCGCCGGTTCATGGACCGGCAGACCTACCCCGATGGCCGACGCCATGGGTTGTTCAATAAGGTAGACTTCGCGAGCTCCGGCGTGCGTGGCGGAATCTTTCACCGCCCGCTTTTCTACTTCGGTGATACCCGAAGGGACCGCCACCACCACACGGGGGGCGATCAGTTTACGATGGTGAACCTTCTGGATGAAGTGCCGCAACATCGCTTCCGTGATCTCAAAATCCGCGATCACGCCGTCCTTCATCGGACGGATGGCGACGATATTACCCGGGGTGCGTCCAAGCATCCGCTTGGCTTCCTCACCCACAGCCAGCACATTGGTGGTCCCCGCCTCGATGGCGACGACCGAAGGCTCACGCAGGACAATTCCCTGGTCACGAACGTAAACAAGAGAGTTCGCCGTCCCGAGGTCTATACCTATGTCATTGGAGAACAGGCCTTTAATCTGCGCAAACATGAACTATGCCTAATTGGAACAGACAGTAAGTCTGCTAATTCCTTGGGGTCAAGCTATTTAAGGCATCGGTTGTATTATTTTGCACAATCGCCATCAATAACGTTACAGATACCTCTCATTCGCAAGCAGTTGAAAACGGCCACCAAGGCTTTCCAGCATTGGCAACCCGCCTTCAGACCTGACTACCCCACCGGCTTTCTACCCCCTCTGAGCATTGAACGCTCGAAGCGTGGTAACCACTGCTAAACCAACACCGAGCATCCCCCATTCGTCCTATCAGTCCCATAAGCCCCATGCTCCAATCAACTAATTCAACGTTCCCCGAAGTCGCCTTCCCGTTCGATCCGTTCCGTGCCCCCTCAACGATGGCATCCTGTTCTGCGGCACTCTAGCCAC
>CAZRGY010000136.1:0-9504 GCA_964599715.1 uncultured Verrucomicrobiota bacterium
GCATGAAGGAGCGCACCAGCCAACGGCTGGGCATCAATTCCCAGACCATCGTCCTGCCGGATGATACGTCGCAAGCGGACCTGCTCGCCCTCATCCACAAGCTCAATGCCGATCCGGCCGTTCACGGCATTTTGGTGCAGGCCCCATTGCCCAAGCACATCAGTGAGCAGATCGTTTTTGCCACCGTTTTGCCGACGAAAGACGTGGATGGTTTCCATCCGGAGAACGTCGGCAAGTTGATGCTTGGTGATACCACCGGATTCCGTCCATGCACACCGGCGGGTGTCCATGAATTGCTCATCCGTTCGCAGGTGAAGATCAGCGGTGCGGAAGTGGTCATCCTAGGGCGCGGGAATATCGTGGGCAAACCCATGGCTGCCATCCTCGTCCAGAAGGACAAGCATGCGGATGCCACCGTGACCGTCTGTCATTCACGCAGCCGTTACGTGGCCGAGCATTGCCGTCGCGCGGACATCATCGTGGCCGCGATGGGCGTCGCTGAATTTTTGAAGGCGGATATGGTCAAGCCCGGTGTCGTGGTGATGGATGTGGGCGTGAACCGCATCGCCGATTCCACGGCCAAGAACGGTTCCCGCCTCGTCGGTGATGTTGATTTCAAAGCCATCCAACCCATCGCCGGACGCATCACACCGAACCCCGGTGGCGTCGGCCCCATGACCATTGCCATGCTCCTGCACAACACGGTGCGGGCGGCGGAAATGGCCACGAAATAATCTGTTTTTTTGCACACTCGCAGTCTCCCTCTCTTATGAATCCAGCTCGTATCATTCCCGATCTACAATCCTCACTTCTGTGCGAAGGCGTCCGTCAGGAAGCCAACGGCAACCTCATCGTCCTCGGTGTCATGGGCCTCATCCGGGTGCCACAGGTGCCGATCACGGCGCAGGTCATGTTCGTCCTGAACCGCTGGACCGCCGGGGTGGGCCAGTTCACGGAGACGGTGCGCTTCATCGCGCCGGACCAGACCACGCTCGTCCGCAAAGGTGAAGCCAAGTTCGTCCTGCAAGATCCTTCCCATTCCGCCACGAACATGATGGGCCTCCAGCAAGTGGAGTTCAAAGTGCCCGGTGTTTACTGGATGGAAGTTTTGGTCGATGACGTGATGAAGCTGCGTTATCCCGTGCCGGTCGCCGTGGTGCCGCCTCCGGGTCAGCAAGGCCAGCCGGGTGCTGAAGCCCAGCCGCCTGCGGCTCCGGCGGTGTAAATCTTTCAGTAAAGAATTTTCAGTAACGCCGCGACCAGTTTGGTCGCGGCGTTTGTCTTTCCTCACGGCGGGGATCCTATTTGCTTTTCGCACAAGGGGTGAAATAGACTTTTGTCAGACTAAGATGAAATTTCCCCGCCTAGTAATTGGGTCTATCGTGGCATTTGCACTGATGGTTATTGTTGGGATTTTACAACTGGCCTTCTTCGCGCATCGCGGTGGAGAGAATGCATTTTCTCCAGCAGCGATCACCGCGTTGGAGGCTCCCGATTCGTTCTACCTATACTCTCTGAATCCAGTTCCAGTCGCTTTTAGGAGCAAGACTTCTGATTCTTCTCCGGGAGCCAATAATGAAATCCAAAATATCGCGATGTTCCATGGATTCGAGATTTTAGGGCGCGCGGAGATTGTTGATTCAAATGAGCGTCAGGAGCTTGTCGAAGCCCTTAAGAAAGGTGTCACAGAAGGAAAGAAACGGGAACCGTTGGCTTGCTTTGACCCCCGGCATGGAATTCGAGCAGTTAAAAGTGGAATCAATGTGGATTTGGTTATCTGCTTCGAATGCCTGACGGTTATGGAGGTTATCAGTACTGACCGTTGGTTTCGTATCAGTCACAAGCCCAATGAGCGTTTTAATGAAGCCCTAAAACGCGCCAATTTGCCTCTGGCATCAGAATAGTAAGTGGAACATTGCTCATTGCTTCGTCATGAACCCCGTGCCGTCGGGCCGAGGTCGGATTTCGGCATTGGTCATTCCCCTTAGTATTCAAAATGCGCCGCCCGCTTGAGCCCCAGTTTCAACGGCACCCAGCCGAGCAAGACGGAGAGCAGTCCGAAACCCACCCAGCCGAAGAGCACCTTGCCCAAGTCCACATCGCTGGCACCGGGCCAAGGTGTGCCCATCGCGAGCAAGACGACCGAGGCCACGATGTAGAGAAAGCTCAGCACGAGACAGAATGTGCCGCCGAAACCGCTCACGATCTTGCTCGGATTCTCCTCCCGAAAGTTCGGATACAGCACCCCCAATCCAACGGCTAGGCCGTTCAAGGTCAGGGTCATCACCGTGATCGCGAGGGAGAACATCACGGTGCGTTCCCAAGGCAGTTGCAGCATGTGACAGGACAATACGGTGAGCCCCAGCGTCACGCCGAGCGAGGCGATGGTGGTCAGCCAGTACTTCGCCGTCACGACCTTCGGCAGGCCGATGGGGGCCATCCCCACGATCCACACGCGTCGGCCCTCCAAGGAAAATTGCGGATACACAAACCGCGTGGTCAACGTCGCCAGATTCAACGCGCTTGCGCCGAGGTTCAGATATGACACCACATGGATCCAGAACGGAGCCGTGAGTTGCTGGGAGAAGTGGCGCAGATTGATGATGTAAACGCCCAGCAGACCGAAGAGCATCAGCGTCTGGCCCCACTGCGTGGTGTCGCGCCAGAAGACGCGGATATCCTTCACCAGCATCGCCCGCACATCGCCCGGCAGCCAGCCTTTGAAGACGGCGAAGGCCCGTTCCAGAAAACCGATCTCATAGCGGCGTTCCCCTTTGAAATCGCGCCATTTGCGGAACCATTCCCAATGCCCGAACAGGCTGCCCCGGCTTTGCACCACGGAAGCCGCCTCATAGAACGGCTTTCCCAAGCGTGTGAAGGAAAGAAATCCGAAAAACAGCACATTGCTCAACAGCACGAGCACGAAAAAGACGGCGGAACCGAAAGCTCCTTCCAACCAGCGCAAGACCCCGCTGGAAAGCCAGTAGCTGGGCAGGATGGGGTTCTGCGCGAAGTCCGTGCGTTTCAATAGACGGTCCATCAGGCCCAGCACGCGGGTGTCTTCGAAATCATCCTGCATCTGTTCCGGAGCGGTGCCGAACGCCACATAGCAGATCGCGCCGATCGCCACGGTGATGGCCGCCACTTGAAAAGCCCGCCGATCCATGAAACGCGCCAGCAGCACCGCGAACCACGAGCCCGCTACCGTGGGCAGCACGATAAAGAGCAGGATCAGCGTGACGGTGATGGGATAGAAATGCCACGGAGCCTTTTGGCTGTGCCCGAAGGCTGTCACCAAGGGCGCGATGAGAAAGACGAACGCCCACGAGGCAAGGATCGAGGATTCGATGAACTTCCAGCGAAAGATCGTATCGGTGGAGACCGGCATGGTGAGCAGGTACGTGGACTCCCGGTTTCGGAACAGATTGGTGAAGCTGATGATGAGATTACTCAACATCAACATAGTGAAAAGAAATGCGAACAGCAGGAACAGCATCCGCTCCACCAGCACTTCGCCCAAGCCTGGGAAGTAGGAGACGAAACGCATCGCCTTGTAAAAGAGCAGGTAGGCCAGCCAAAGGTAGCCGGCTACGAACACCATGATGGCCGCGCTCAGCAAGCGCGACTGGTCGCGGAACGAGAGCAGCCGCCGCCAGGCTTGCAGGCCGTTGGTGCGGAGGAGCAACCAGAGCGGCGAAAAGAATTTTGAGCCGCCGCCGTTCATTTTTTCCCGGCCGAGGGAGCCGCTTGACCGCGTTCCTCGTTGAAATTGGCCTCCTGTTTGGTGAGCGAGAGAAAACTCTTTTCCAGTGCGCCGTCCTGACCGCTTTGCCGTCGCAGTTCTTCATTGGTGCCCACGGCCACCAGTCGCCCTTGATGGATGATGCCGATGCGGTCTGCCATCTCCTCGGCGACACTCAATTGATGGGTGGAGAGAAAAACGGTCATGCCCTGCAAGGAGCGTTCTTTCAACACATCCTTCACCACGCGGGCATGATGCGGGTCCAACCCCACCATCGGCTCATCGATCACGAATACCTCAGGGTCATGCAGCAAGGCGGAAGCGATCGCCACGCGTTGCCGGGTGCCGTGCGAGAGGCCTTCGATGGGTTTGCGCAGGAAGTCTTCCAGGTTGAACCGCTCCGCGAGCGGGCGCGCCTTGGCCTCGAACTGCTTCTCCTCCATCCGGAACATCTGCCCAGTGAAGCGAAGGAATTCCCAAGGCGTCAGCTTGTCGTATAGGAAAGGGAAGTCCGGCACGTACGCCAGCTTGCGACGCGCCTCGAGCGGTTGCGCCTGCACATCGCAGCCGGCGATCAAGGCCCGGCCCGAGGTGGGCTTGATGAGGCCCGTGAGCATCTTGATGGTGGTGGTCTTGCCGGCGGCATTGGGACCGAGCACGGCAAAGAACTCGCCGCGCTCCACCTTGAGCGAGATGTGATTCACCGCCACGAGGTCGCCAAACCGTTTTACGAGATCCAGAAGTTCGATCATCAGTGCTTCAGGTTTAGAGCTTCAATTCATCGTTCACCAGGATCATCCCGTTGGGGAGTTCCACCTTCATGATCTCGCCCACCCGGCTGACATAGACAACGACTTCCTGTCCTTCCGCCAATTGGGCGCGCAGTTGATAGACCCGGATCTGTGCGTAGCCCACTTTGAGCCAGTCATTGTGCGCCTGCCATTTCAGTTCGGTGGCGGTGCGGCGCGCCTTGGCCACGCCTTCTTCCATCAACATGCCCACGGCATTCCCCACCACTGGTCCGCCGAACCTGACCACCAGCTTCTTGGGATTCTTCAGATCTTCGAGCGGCACTTCTTGCTCCCAGTCAGTGATCGAATCGGTGAGCCGGAAGATGGCGGTCTGCTCCGCCAGATTGCCCCGCACTTCTCCGGAGTAGGGACGCTGGCTCAAACGCACCGAGAACTCCTGCCAATTGAAGTTCGTGCTGAACTTCACCATGGTGAAAAATTTGAAGTTCTGGATGCCATCCAGATTATTGAAGCCGCCATCGGCATCGATGGTGTAACTGCTGAGCTGGCGGATCATGCCTACGGGCGCATCCAGATCCGCGCGACGTCCGATGGCAGTCTCCTCGCCGATGCTGGCAGACCAGCGCAGGTAGCCGATGCGTTTGCCCCGGCTGCGGATCTCCAGATTGGAATTGTCCGGCGAAGTCAGGATTTTCTCGAAAACCAGTTCGGCGGGTATCTCATTGCCGGGTTGGAAACGGCCGTGGATCTCCGACTTCCAGAGCAGATAGCTCATCGTCAACCAGAAGGCCGCCAGGACGATGAACAGGAAGCGGTTCAGCATGATGCACGCCTAGAGGGAGGGGACCTGAATGACTTGGCCGATCTGCATGCGCCGGGCATCCACCCGGGGGTTGGCTGTCTTCAGGGCCGCTTCGCTCACTTTGTATTGCTTGGCGATCTTGTAAAAAGTATCCCCAGATTTGATCGTATGGGTGCGGCCTATCGTGGGGCGAGCGACGCTTGACTGCGCCACCACAGGCTGGCTTGTTGTCGGCGCACCAGCTAGGGGAGTGTTGGCCGATGAGGGCGGACCAGCGATCCGCATCTGTGGAGCAGGTTGAGGTATTCCTTGCGCCCGGTTTTGCATTTGCTGTTGCTGGCCCATCTGCATGGCGATGAGCTGGGACATTTGGTTCTGCATCTGCTCCAACTGCGCTTTGAGTTGGACATTTTCCTTGGTCAAACCATCCAGTTTTTCCAGGTCGCGCTGCACCATCTGGTTCACCGGGCCCAGTGAAACGGTGCGGGCCAGTTCCTGTTTGCAGGCGAGGATGCGTTGGCGCACCGGCTCGGCAAAATCGGAATCCGGTTTGAATTTCAGGAACCGTTCAAAGTGATAGATGGCCGCCGAATAATCCTTGGTCCGCTGCTCGTGCAGGATGCCCAGCTCCAGATGCGCGGCGGCGGAGCGGGGGTTTGCTTCCAGCGCTTTCTCGAAATCTTCCAGCGCCCCGTTGAAGTCCAGGCTGTTCACCCGGCGTTTGCCGCTCAGGTAGTAAGGATCTTTCTGTTCATCCGCCGATCCGGCACTGGGCGGGAAGCAGCCAGTGACCGCCAATGAAGCGGTCACAATCAGCCCGTACAGTAACGCCCGCGAAAAAATCATAGGCGGAAACTAAACGATGCTCCCGGAGGGTGCAACCGTGTCTTGCGCCAAAAAGCCAGAGCCGCTTATTTATCCTTGAAGGGGTTGCCGGCGGGTTTTTGAGCGGCCTTCTCCTTGCTGGGCTGGTCAAAGGGGTTCTTTTTCATGGCGGCCAGCACCTCGGGTTTCAGGGGCAGGCGCATCGGCGCTCCGGCCACATAAGCCCAACCCATGACGACATGGAGCACGCCCCCGGCGATAAGGCCTTCCAGCGGCACCCAGCCCAGCCCATACAACGCGATGGCCACGCTGAATACCGCCGCCGGGGTGAGCAGGGCGGCAGCACTCAGGCGGATGGCCTGTATCCAAGTCAGGTCGCGATTCCTCCAGAACGCCGTCAGCTTCGCCCCGGGAGCATAAAGCAGGGCCAGCAACATCCAGAGTATCCACAAACCGAAGAACGTTCCTACGATGGCCCCGGCTACGAAGAATGGCCGTCGCGAACCCCACCAAGGCGCCGCATCTTGTCGGCTAAGCGCCAAGGAGAAATCACCGCTGTAGGAAACCTGTATGTAATAGCCGAGCATTGAGTAAAAGCGCACTTCTTTGCTATGCAGCTCCAGTTGGAAATCAGCCGATTTGCCGAACGAATGGGTATTCATCGGCGCCACGATGATGGTCAGCCAGCGCGAATCGGATAATTGCACCGCTTCCGCGTTCGGCCAGGCCAGTTCGCCGCGCAGGATGTAGCCATTGTCCGGCAGGTTCCCGGTGGCTTGATCGATGGCTGGCAGCCAGGCGCTGAACAGGAAGATGAGGATGGCGGCCACGCCGCCACCAGCCACCACCGCCTGAGTGATGAAGAGCCGACGCCAGGAGGTGTGGGCGAAGGCGGCGACTCCGCCGAACGTGATCGGCTGTCCGGCCATCACGCCTGCGTTCGGTTCTGGTTGCGATGTCTTGGCTTCAGCTTCCATCAAACCCGGAGCGGCTGCCCGCCCTGCGCCCTATCGTACATCCCGCCACAGCCAACGCAAGGCATCCGGCAGATGCGCGCTCATGCCCTTGCTGCCGTGGAAACATTCCGTCCAGTCGATGCGGTAGTCGTATCCCATGTATTGGAGGGAGGAAGCCATCATCTTGTTCGCCAAGGGCCAGTTGCCGAAGGCATTGTCCAGATCGTTCGTCCCATCCAGCAGATACACGCGGATGGGTTTCTTCTCCGTCTTGCGGATGAGATAGGGATACACATGCCCGCCGCGCAGATCCACGAAACTGCCGACCCACGAGAGCACCTTGCCGAATTCATGCGGTCGCTCCCAAGCCACCGTGAAGCTGCAGATACCACCACTGCTGCCGCCACCGATCGCCCGGCCAGCCGGGTCCGTGCGCAAGTTCAGCGAATACCGCTTCGTCACTTCGGGCAGAATCTCTTCCAACAGGAAGCGTGCATAGGCATCGCCCAAGGAATCGTATTCAAAACCGCGGTTCGCCGCCCTGTCCTTGGGTGTCTGCGTCGGCTTACGACCCGGATCGATGAAGATACCCACCGTCACCGGCATCTCTTTCTTGTGGATGAGATTGTCGAACACCACAGAGGCGCGTAGCTGGCCTTTCGGGTCCACATGGCGCGAACCATCCTGCCAGACCATCACGCAAGTGGGTTTCTTGCCGTCATATTGCGCCGGGATATAAACCGTCACCGAGCGGATGGTGTTGCTGAAGATCTGGCTGGTCCACTCAAAGGTCTCCAGCTTGCCCACAGGCACACCCAGTTGCGGCAGGCTGTCCGGCATGTAATCAAAATGCTCGATCTTGGTGGTGCCCTGGTTGAGCTTCTGACCGCCCGCTTCGAGCCGCCAGTTCAACTCCTTGAAGTTCGGCAGCTCCAGCGCCAGCACCTGCAATTCTCCCGAGCCGACTTTTTTCAAAGCCCCGATCAACTTGCCCTCGGCATCCACCACTTTGGCGGGTGCTTTGCTCAACACCGCCCAGGCCATCGTGGTCTCTTCCAGTTTGGTTTTCCCTTTCTCCAAACCGCCCTTGCCGAAAGCCTGAAGGATGCGCTGGGCCAGTTCATCAGACGATGATTTACCCAGCTCCGCGCGGATCTGTTTGGGCGTGAGCACCGGGGACTTGCTCTGGGCCTGTGCCAACGGAGCACTGACCAGTAACGCTAAAACTAGGACAAGGGAAAAACGCATGGCTTTGACGTTTACCAGAGTCGCCAAAACGTGCGAGCGCATTCTTCAAACGCGCTGCCAACAATCCGCCCGCAACAACCCCCATTCAAAAGTGTCCCGCGCGTTCAACTGAAAGCCCTGCTGCTGCAAGCGTTCCGTGTAATCCACCAGATGACTGGCAGGCAGACGCGTGACGACACGAAAGAAACGATACATCGACCAAAGAATCATCCGAGCCCGCAATCGGGCCAAGCCATGCTCAGGAGCGCTGAAGTCTGAGATGATCCAAGTGGCATCCGGTGCAGCTACGGTGGTCAGCTTGGTCAGCAAGGCATCCAGTTGCTCGGCCGTGAAACAGTCGAGAAAGAAATGCGTGCTGATGAGATCGTAATCACTTTCCTCCGGTTGCCACTCCAGCGCGTTCGCGTGGATGAACTTCACGCGGTCAGTATCCAACCCCGCCCGTTGCAGGGCCTGCTTCATTTGTGTGAGCATGCCCACGCTGGCATCCACACAAGTCACTTGCACGAGCGGATTGGTCTGGAGCAGGGGAACGAGGAAACGTCCATGGCCTTCACCAAGCAGAAGCGCCTTGCGCGCATTGACTGTGCGGGCGAGATAGGCGGTGCGGCAGCGCTGCAATTTGTTCCCGGCCAGCACCGCTTCCATCGTGCGGTAAATCGGGGCTAGCCGGTCGAAGCTCACCGCGCCTCCGGCTGGTTCACCAGGCGATAACGCCACACGAGGAACGCGAGCAACGCGCCGATGGCATATGCCACGATGTCCGCCCAATCCGCCACACTGGTGGCCTTCATGTGCGGACCGATCACTTCGGCGATGAAGGCCCAGACGGCCAGATGACTGAAGATCTCGAGCGCGGTCGGCGGGGCATCATCCTTGCGCCAGCCCGCCTTGTGATGCACCCACAGGATAGGTGGCAATGCTGCCGGGATGAGCAACAAGTCATTGAAGTAACCCGTGAGGAAAACGCCGCCGAACTCGGGTTTCCACCACCAGCGATTGGCCACATAGAGGGCCACCGCCAGCAGGAAGAGCGGGTCTCGTAGATACCGGAAACGCATCGGGCTTAGAGGAGTGCGGTCATCACCAGCCCGGACAGCAGGGCCAGGGCGAACTTAAATAGTAACATCATACCTTGCTACTAATCTCCCCAGATGACTTTTCCGGCAAGCGCAGATT